>RFNI01000026.1 GCA_009927245.1 Actinomycetota bacterium
AAATTGAAGTTGCTCACTTTGCTAACTTCACTCCTTATGTTGTTGCAGGCCTTCTCTTCGTCTTACTTGCTATTCCAACTGTTCGCTTAGCTGATTACATCACCAACCGTTTGGCTAAGCGTGAACAGGCAGGAGCACTGCTTTGATACTTGGACCGATGATTCTGAATGTTAAAGGCTTGGAGAAAAGCTTTGATGATAAGGCTGTGCTCAAGGGCATTGACCTAGAGGTTTACCGTGGTCAGATTGTTGCTCTAATTGGTTCATCTGGTTCAGGTAAGTCAACACTGCTTAGAACCATCAACCTGCTTGAAGAAATTAGCGATGGCCAGATCTTCCTAAACGATGAAGATATCTCAGACCCAAGAGTTGACCAAGACGAAATCAGAAGACAGGTTGGTTTGGTCTTCCAGGCCTATAACCTCTTCGCTCACCTGTCTATCCTTGAGAACATCACCCTAGCGCTGAGACATGTGAAGGGCTTGAACCAAGCTGATGCTAAAGCCAAGGCTTTAGCATTGCTAGATCGCATTGGCTTAGCTGATAAGGCTGATTCCTATCCAGATAAGTTATCCGGTGGGCAGCAGCAGCGAACTGCGATCATGAGAGCGGTGGCTCTTGAGCCAACACTCTTGCTGTTGGATGAGGTAACCAGCGCATTGGACCCTGAACTAGTTGGTGAAGTTCTAGAACTAATCAAAGACCTAAAGGCTGGTGGAACATCGATCCTGATGGCAACTCACGAACTCTCCTTTGCTAGAGATGTTGCAGACTGGGTGGTTTTCCTAGACGGTGGAGTCATCATCGAAGAAGGTCCAGCTAAAGAGTTCTTCAGTAATCCACAGCAACCTAGAACCATTGAATTCCTCCAGAGGCTAAGGCGTAGAGCCGGAGACCAATAGGGTTTCGGTAGGCTGGTTAGGCAACCAATGGTGGTTGCTTTGACTAATTAGGTTGTGAATTAATAATGCGTATTTTGCTTATTGGTGCCGGTGGTGTTGGCGACGCAGTTGCAAAGGTAGCGGCTAGCCGTAGTTTCTATGAAGTAGTTGTAGTTAGTGACTATGACCAGTCCAGAGCAGATAAGACAATTGCTTGGATTCAGAACCGTTACGGTGATGAAGTTGCAGCCAAGTTCATCTCAGCCAAGATCGATGCCTCCAGTGCTGCTGCAGTTGCAGCTCTTATTGGTGAGCACAAGATCACTCACGTAGTGAATGCTGTTGAGCCTAAGTTTGTGCCAACCATCTTTGCCGGTTGTTACACAGCAGGTGTCAACTATCTAGATATGGCTCTTAGCCTCAGCGAGCCGCACGAACTAGACCCATTCCACAAACTGGAATCAAACTGGGTGACTCTCAATACGCACTGAACGAACAGTGGCAACGTGCAGGCAAGCTAGCTCTAGTTGGTATCGGTGTTGAGCCGGGTCTATCAAACGTCTTTACTCGCTACGCAGCTGACTACCTTTCTCCGAGATCGATGAAGCATCAATCAAAGATGGTGGAAACCTAGTTGTTACTAATGAGAACGGTGAAGAGATCTTTGCTCCTTCATTCTCAATCTGGACAACCATTGAAGAATGTCTAAACCCTCCAACTCTTTTTGAAAAGAAGAAGGGTTGGTTCACAACTGCTCCATTTAGCGAACCAGAGATCTTCGAGTTCCCTGAAGGTATTGGTGCAGTTGAGTGTGTGAACGTTGAGCACGAAGAAATCTCAATGTTGCCAAGAACTATGAACCTAGGCAGAGTACTTTCAAATTTGGTTTAGGTGCCGATTTCATCGGAGTGCTAAAGACTCTGCACCGTCTAGGACTTGATGCAACTAAGCCTGTTCGTGTTCGTTCAGCTCAGGGACCTGTTGAAGTTGCACCTCGCGATGTTGTTGTTTCAGTTCTTCCAGATCCTGCCTTTATTGGTCCAAGAATGACAGGCAAGACCTGTGCCGGTGTCTTGGTTACAGGTAAGAGTAAAGATGGAACACCTAGAGCTACCTACCTCTACCACGTTGCAGATAACGCTGAGACCATGGCAGATATTGAAGCTCAAGCAGTTGTTGCCCAAACCGCCTTTAACCCAGTCATTGCTCTAGAGCTTCTAGCAACCGGTGTCTGGGAAGGTGTTGGTGTCATGGGCCCTGAAGAGTTCGACGCTAAGCCATTCCTAGATCTAATGAGCTCATCAACTGGTTATAAGCAGAAGTGGGTTGCTCAGGAACGACTAGCTACTAGCCCATTGAGACACCCTTAGGTTTTATGACAGCCAAAG
>RFNI01000203.1 GCA_009927245.1 Actinomycetota bacterium
TTTGTCCAACAGCAGGTGAGTATGTTGCTCGCATTGACGGTTGGGATTCTGAAGGCAATTCAGATTTTGATTACGATGTTGATTTCTTTGTTCAAGCAGCAGCACCAGCTGTTCACATCAACCCATTACCTGAGGATTACTTCCCTGTTCCAGGCAACACGGTTACTCTAACTGCCGAGGTAACAGACCTTGGCAATGGTGAAGACGTTACTTGCAAATACAACTGGGGTGATGGCACCAAGACTGAAGTCACTTCGGACAACGGACTATGCTCCGACTCTCACGTATACACAGCACAACTCAGCACAGTCATCTCAATAATCGCTGATGCAGGCTCCGGTGTTACTGCGGCAGACATTACCCCAATCGTCATCGGTGAAACCATCAAACCGACTGACCTTGATTTTGTGATCAATGCACCTCCGGTAATCACTGGAACAGCTAAAGTCGGAACCACGCTCTCTGCCACAACAGGTACTTGGGTTCCTCAGGCCACTAACACCTACCAGTGGTTCAAATACAAGACCCTCTCAGATACGCCAGTCTCAGCAGGCACTGCATCTACGTACCTAATCAAGCCTGCTGACCTTGGCTATACCTTCATCGTCAAGGTAACCGGAACTAAGACTGGATACAAACAAGGCGAAATCATTAGCTCCGCTAAGAAGGTAGTTGCTGGAGCCTTAGTAAAGACTCCAGTTCCTAAGACAACAGGTCTATACAAAGTCGGAAGCACTCTCAAGGCTGTTCCAGGCACTTGGGATAGTGGAACTACTTTCGGCTATCAATGGCTCAGAGATGGTGTTGCCATCACTAAGGCAACCGCATCCACATACAAGATCCCAGCTAAGGACAAGGCTCACAAGATCTCTGTAAAGGTAACTGGAAAGAAGACTGGCTTTACAACAGTTACAAAAGTCAGCCTTGCTACCAAAGTCGGTTAGTCACTCCACAAGTAATCAGATCTAATAATAACAAAGGTGTTGCACTTTACTGCCAAGTGCTACACTCTCTACATGCCAACACAAAGAACCAGACACATGATCACAGAAAGCGATGAGCTTTCGATGACCATTGACCAAGCAGCCAGCCTATGGCCTGACTGCTCATCCCGGACTGAATTGCTCAGGTTGATTATCGAGGAGGGCTCACGTGCGTTGTTAGTCAAAGCAGAGGCAGTGAAAACTCAAAGACTAGAAGCTCTCAACTCACTACAAAAACTTGGCACCGGAATGTGGCCAGCTGATTTCGATGAACAGCGTAAGAGTGAATGGGACGAATAGTTTTTGATGCAAATGTCGTCATCGCCCTTTTCGACTCTAAGAACATTCACCATGAAGAAGCCGTAAGAATCTACTTAGCAAGCACAAGTTCTTCGATACATCTCTCTGCCCTTACCTACGCAGAAATTCTGACTCATCCAGCTGGATCAAATAAACTCGGCGACTTTGTCTCTAACCTGGCCAGCGGGGGATTTGAAGTTGAACAAATTTCGCAGGAGCTCTCGATAGAGATTGCAAAAGTGCGCCACACGACTCGTCTCAAGATGCCAGATGCCTGCGTGTTAGCTCTAGCTAAATCACTAGATTCTGAACTGATAACGGCTGATCGACAGCTAGCCGAAAAGGCTAAGCAATTAAAAGTAAAGACTCGACTACTAGGAAGTTCTTAGCTGAACCACGTATTGGCCACCGCCAACTTTTAGCTCTGTTTCAAAGTTCACCCCTGGTGCAAATCTGGTTAGGCGATCAAGTAACCAAGCTGATGCAGCATTCGCATCGACTTCGTCTGGGCAGCGACAGACAACCTCACGCCCCCCTTTACGAGTTAGACGTTCAACAGTCTCAACAATCGGTGCTGGATCTAAGACAAACAAGTCTTTAGACCAAGGAACAACAGGGGCTTTTTTACCCTTCATCGTGTTACACATCCGATGAGCTAGTCGTTCCCTAGCGCTCTTGTCTTTGCTGTTCTTGGCTAGGTAGTAGCTATCAATGCTTGGCCCTAGGTCGCTATTGACTGAACCATCTGGATCAACAGCAGCATCACATAACCAGCAGATCCATTTGTCGGCATCGCCAACAGCAGTCAAATCACTCATTACTGCAGGCTACCTTACTCACAGGGGAAGACCCAATCGTATTCGAGGGAGGTAATCACTTCATCAGCCGTGAAGAATGTTGTTCCAATTTTCATTGAGGCTTGGGCAAGGATCATCCTGTCAAAAGGATCATGTCTAGCCAAGTTCGGGAATCTCCCTAGTTGAGATGCTGCAGCAGAATCAAACGACTCAACTTTTACGCCATTATCAGTGAATAATTGGAAGAGGTTGGATGGAAGTTTTATCTTGTTCAATGTTGCTTTGATCTCCAGTTCGGCCAGACTAATTGCCGAGATAACCACTTCCTGGTTTGAGTTGATTTCTCGCAATGCGCCTTTGGGCAATCTCTTATCCCCCGTTGCCACCCAAATCGCAACATGTGTATCCAGAAAAGCTCGTCTTGCCATCAGTTGTCCTTGAAGAGTTGATTGAATCTCTTGTCTAACTTCGCCCAATCGATATCAGCCCATTCTGCTAATTCCGCTTTTGCAAAGCCTGGCTTGATGTCAACCTGAGGCTCTTCAATTCGAACCAACTTCACTACTGGCTTGCCCGATCTTGCAACAATTACCTCTTCTCCAGACTCAACAGCCTCTATGAGTTTGGAAAAATGCGTCTTGGCTTCATGAATGTTTACTTTTCTAGTCATACTCAGAGACTAACCTAGTTAGTCCACTTAGTCCATGTCTCCCAAAATCTTCTTCACCTTGGATTAATCAACACTATGCACCTTCTTTACTTAGATTTAACTCTCCTAACAAAACTTAGAAGTGTGGGAAAAGCTATTAGAAGTTATGTAGCGCTCGGGGATTCACTCTCCGAGGGGTTAGGTGACTTCTCATTTGATGAACGCCGTGTTCACTCCGGCTGGACTGATCGCTTCGCTACCCTCCTAGCTCGTGAAGCAGAACTGCAAGGTCATGAGTTTCACTATGCAAACCTTGCTATTAGAGGCGCAAAGATAGCCGACATCATGGGGCACCAGCTAAACAGAGCCTTGCTGCTAAAGCCTGATCTAGTCACAGTAATGGCTGGTCAAAATGACCTACTGAGCAAAGCTGAGAACTACCCAATACTTGAACAACAGCTACGCGATGGCATTCAGAAGCTCCTTGATGCTGGCTGCCAGGTGATTGTTTCTAACACCATCAACCCAATCCACCTAATGGTCTTTAGACCACTTTCAAGACTTGCTGTTGCTATGACTGAGATGATTGAGCGCGTTGCTAAGGACATGAACGTTCCTATTCACGATGTGCACAGAATCCAATCTCTAGCCGATGTTTCATACTGGGCTGAGGACATGGTGCACTTCTCAGGACCAGGACACATCAAGGTAGCCAATGAAGCTGCAGTGCTGCTAGATCTTCGTTACCGACTAAGTGAACTAGATGACTGTGAGATAGCAGTCCCTGCACGAGGGCTCTATGGAACCACCCGTTGGTTACTAAAGCACGTAGTGCCATTCTTCTGGAGAAGAATTAGAAGAGTTTCTTCAGGAGATGGGCTTGAGCCTAAGCTTCCAGAACTAACTCCTTATTCAGGGCTAGCTCTAGATCTAGAGCCTGCAGAAGAGTTCCTGCCTGCTAACTTTGGGAAGTTTGAGTACTCTCGAGCTTCTTAGCTTTTTTACGCTTTAGATAATCTCTAAGAATCTCGATAGGGAATGGCAGCGAGCTTAGAATCACAAAGCCGATAACCCAGGTCTCGATGTTTTCCTTGACCATAGGAATGTTTCCCAATCCCCAGCCAAGCAAGAGTAAGCATCCACCCCAAAGGATTGCTCCAATTACGTTGTATTTGAAATACTTCTTACTCTCCATACCCATGATTCCAACCAGCATAGGAACCAAGGCTCTAAGGATAGGAATGAAACGAGCTAACACGATGGCTCTAGGACCATATCTTTCGATGATGTCGTGAGATCTGGTGATGGTGTCCTCATTGAAGAAGAAGGTCTTCTTGCGGTTCTTGAACAGAGCAGGTCCAACCTTGACCCCAACCCAATACCCAACCTGACTACCAGCGATAGCCGAAGCAACAATGATTGGAACAGCTAACCAGATTGGGAAGTTCAAGGTTGAACTAAGAGCAATACCAAGAATGAAGATGAGTGAGTCACCCGGTAGGAAAGAACCAAAGATGGTTGCTGTTTCAATAAACAGAATTAGTGCGACACCTAGAACTGCGAGGGTGCCGAAGGATTCAATTAGCGCCTGTGGGTCAAGCAACTAAGAGCTCACTAAGGCTAGGCTGCTTGGTCATTTCCATAGCACTAGCATAGAACTCCAAAAGCTTGGCATTGTTAGCGGCCCAAGACTTGTCTAGGACTTTACGTCTGCCGCCCTCACCGATCCTTGAGAGAAGTTCTTCACTAGAAAGTAGTTCTGTTAAAACTGGAGTGAAACCATTCTTGATGGTTGGATCAACAAGGTATCCAGAGGCACCTGAATCAATTAGGAACTTAGGCCCACCGGCAGCAGGTGCGATAACTGGAACACCAGCAGCCTGAGCTTCCTGAATAGTTTGACCAAAAGTCTCTTCTGTCCCGAAGTGAACAAAAGCATCAAAGCCGGCATAGTGATTTGCTAACTCATCACCGCTTTGCTTACCGACAAAGTGAACGTCAGCACCGCGGAACTTTTGCTCTAGGTTCGCTCGCTCTGGGCCATCACCGACGATGACAAAGGTTGTGTTCGGGACAGAGAATAGCTCGCTAAAGCGATCTACTTGCTTCTCCGCTGCTAAGCGACCAACGAAACCTACGATCTTCTGCCCGTTAGGTGCGAATCTGTTTCTAAGTTCTGTAACTGCTGCAGAGTTCTTACGGTTTGGGTGGAACAGCTCAAGATCAACACCTCGACCCCACACCTCAACGTTAGATAGCCCTAAACGAATTAGGTAATCTCTCACTTCAGTAGTTGGGGCAAGGTTGATGGTTGCTCCCGCGTGAAAGTTAGCCATTGCTCTATCTACTAGTGGCCTCAAAAGCTTGAAGCCATAGCGCTCTGTGTATGCGGCAATATCGGTCTGGAAAATAGCAACCGCAGGAACCTGGTTTCTATCAGCCCAAGCAACTGCCTGAGCACCTAGCAATACCGGAGATGCCGCGTGAACAACATCAGGCTTGAAGTCATCAAGAATTTTGCTCACTAAAGGGTTTGGTAGCCCTAGCTGAAACTGAAATAGCGGAAGGGAAGGAACCCGATAAGTTCTAAAGCCGTTGAAATATTTGCCTGGAGTTGTTGGAGCAATAACGATTGCCTCGTGACCCTCAGCCTTTAGGGTTTCTAGGACCCTGACCACAGAGTTTGCAACACCGTTAAAGACCGGTGGAAAGCTCTCAGTAACTATGGCAACTCTCATGCTCGAAGACTAGTTAATTGAGTGAACACCACCGTATTTACAAGGTTAAGGTCATCTAAACCTCAGGTTACGAGTTCAGGTAATCGGTAAATAGACTTGAGGATTGGAAGGGCAGACAATGGCGGAAAAGAAAGCAACATTCTCAGCGGCAGAGCGCGAAGCAATGAAAGAGCGAGCGAGAGAGCTCAAATCAGCTAAGAGTGCTAATGCTGATGCGGCCAATCTGGCTGATTGCCTAGGCAAAATCAAGGCCATGCCTGAGCCTGATAGAGCTATTGCAACCCGGATTCACGAGCTAGTTCTAAGGGTAGCTCCTGAACTGGTTGCAAAGACTTGGTACGGAATGCCTGCCTATGCCACCCCAGGTAAAGATGGGAAAGTAATCTGCTTTTTCCAGAACGCTCAAAAGTTCAAGGTGCGCTTCCACACCTTAGGTTTCTCCGAGTGGTCAAAGTTAGATGAAGGAGCCATGTGGCCCACTTCATTTGCTCTAACTAAATTGACGCCAAAGATTGAAACAGAGATCAAAGCGCTGGTAAAGAAAGCCGTTACAGGTAACTAGCTAGCCTTTCCGGTCGTGCTCTTGCTCAAACTCAAGGTAGTTCCAACTGAGTTAGTGGCAGTAATCAATACTCTGATGTATTTAGCCTTGTCAGCGTTAGTTAGTTTGTAGCTAGATGACTTCTGGTTAGCAATAGCAACACACTTGTTAGCAGCGCTTGGCTTTGCTGCTGTCGCGACAGTTCCCTTAGCCAAACAGCGGTACCAAGAATACTTATAGCTAATACTTCCAGTTCCCACCCAAGTTCCTTTGACCGCAGTTACAGATTTACCAACTTTGAAGATCTTGCTTGAGATTGATGCTGATTTCACGTTTGCAGGCTTTACCGCAATGCCAGGGGTAGCTGCGCCGTTGATGGCGATATTGTCAAAGTAGTAAACATCCGCTGGATTGCTTACCGGAATTTGGAAGTCTGGGAAAATAACCAACTTGGTGTAACTCTTTGAAGCAGACCATGTAACAGCTTTTGAGAAATCGAACTTCATTGTGTTTGCACCAAGAGCAGCATTTTGCAGCATCTGAACTTCCATAGTCTCACCAATGAACAACTGAACTGCAACTGGGCTATTGGCTTTCGCAGATAGATAGTTGAAAGTCACATTAGGGAATTCAGCACTGGTAATCCTTAGAGTTCCTAAGCTATCGACAATGGCGTTATAGCCTGTCCATTGCGCGCCGGTCTTAGTTAGTGCTAAGACATGATTCCCGGCTCCGCCAACTCCTCCGGGTCCATCCACAATCGCCGCAGTTCCACCACCGAAGATACCAACAGGGTGTATGGGGGTTGCCTCAACTGTTGCTAAAGCTCCAATAGCGTCAGCAGTTTCAAAATTGACTAGAGTTGGGGTTGCCTCAACTACTACCGGCTCTCCACCACCGCCTCCACCAGTTCCTGCTGTTGCAGAAGCAAATGTGACGTCATCTAAGTAATAAGTCTGACCTGCCGTTGACGCAGTTGGCGTGGTGGTGAAATCAAAGAATATGCTAGCCATGGTTGCAGGTTTAGCAGCGCTGAAAGCTTCGGTTCCTACTCTTTGCACAGAGAAGTCGAAGGTGTATTCATGCCAACCAATGACAGTTGTTTCAGTTGCATAAGTTTCGACCGACTGGGTTTTGGTGTCCTTGTTATCAATCTTCATCATCAACTTTTTACCCGCAGCAGGAGACTTAACCTTTGCGGTGACGAACAATGAACCTGCCTTGATCAGAGTCTTAGAGCCGTCTTTGATAATTGTTGTTCCAGCCCAAGAGGCTGTTCCCCTCACTACCTTGAGCACTTTTCCTGCGACACCGTCAACTCCGTCAACAACAGTTGATTTCTGATGCCCAGGTAGCTCAACATCATCGTCAAAGTCGATGTGGATAAACCCTGAGTTGTCATTGGTCTCAAAAGTTACTACTAAAGGTGATGTGGCACTAGCCGAGGACATGCCAATTACAAGTAACGGAAGTGATAGAAGAATTGTCAAGGTTTTACGAAGCATCAGGTGCCTTTCAGGCTGGACGCTTCGCACAAAACGTATGTACTACAACACTATGGGGCTAAAGGGTGCCCCCAGCAAGATACATGACCCATTTAGGTAACGATTAGGGGCTAATCTGGCTCTATGGAAACTTTGCTAATTGAGACAGCTCCTGGTGTAATCACCCAAACTTACCTGAACAGAGGTGGCGACAAGCTGATCATCTGGCACCACGGAATGCCCTCTCCTAGGCCTTTCTCCCCTCAAATGGCTGAGTTATTCAACTCCTACGGATACACCGTAGCCATACCTCTAAGACAGGGCTATGCCAAGTCAACTGCTGTTGGCAGAAGGCCTATTGCAGAAGACACGAAGGTAACCAAGGCTGTCGTTGCTCACCTTGGATTTGATGAATTCATCACAACTGGCTTCTCTGCTGGAGGAGCTAGAGCGCTAGCTGATCTAGCCCTACTAGATAACGTAACCCAAGGAATTGACTTTGCCGGTTTGGTGCCAAGCACTGAAGAGTTCAACCCTTTCGAGAACGCTCCTGAAGATGAACTTGAGTTCTTTGACCTGATTAGAGAATTTGGCCCAGAGCTAAAAGAACAGTTCACCCAGTGGGCACCAGGATTTCTAGCCAATGATCCAATGGCTGAGTTCGCAAATGCAGATGAAGAGACTAAAGCTTGGGCTAACTCACCAGATGCCCAATTCAGATTTGCTCAACGAGCAATCGCATTTGAATCTGGTGTTGAGGGTTGGATGCTAGATGAATACTCTGCATTAGTTGACTACGGTTTTGATGTTTCAACAATCACTAAACCATTGCAGATCATTCACGGTGATGCAGACACCAATGTGCACTTAGCCTGCAGTGTTTGGTTGCACTCAAAGGTTGCAAGCTCAACTCTAAAGATTGTTCCTGACTTTGGTCACTCCAGAATCTTTAGCCTTGAAATTATTGAAGAAGCTCTAAAGAACCTTTAGTAGTAAACGGTCTTTAGGCTGACACGGATGATGCGGTCATCCTTAGGGTTCTCTCCACCTTTAGACCAACCACCTCGACCATCCTTGTTGCTAGTGATCAACCAAAGGCTGCCATCTGGTGCAAGTGTTGCTTTACGAATACGGCCGAACTTACCGGTAAAGAATTCTTGAGGTTCACCCAACTTCTTATCTCCTAGCACAGGCATAACCCAGAGTTTTCCGCCACGAAGACAAGCTGAAATCAGTGATCCCTTAACAAATGCGATACCGCTGCAAGCAGCATCCTCTGGATGCCAAGTGAAGTATGGGTTTGTGTATCTAGAGTCGTTGAACTCTTCTTGGTCGGAAGGCATTGTTGGAATTACTGGTGTTGGTGCAGGTGACTCTGCAGTTCCCTGACCATTAGAACCTGGATTACCTTCAGGAAGTGGAGTCTCGACAAACTTGTATTTACCTTCAGCAATAGGCCAACCGTAGTTCTTACCCTTTTCCATTAGGTTCAGTTCATCCCAGGTGTCTTGACCAAACTCTGTGGTCCACATGTTTCCGTAGTTATCCCAAGCCATTCCCTGAGTGTCTCTAAGGCCTTTAGCCCAAACGTATGAACCTTCACGAGGGTTATCCTCTGGCACACTGCCATCAAGATTGATTCTCAAAACCGATCCAGCTAAACGATCCCAGTTCTGCGAAGTTGAACCTTTCATGCCAGCGTCCCCTAGGCTCACCCAAAGCTTGCCATCAGGGCCAATCGCTAAGCGACCACCATTGTGAGTAGTTGATAGTCCACTGCGATCGATGCCGGAGAAGAAAACTCTCTTGTTCGAAAGAGACCAGTTGTCATCAACCTTGTCTAGGTCATACTTCAGAATTCTGTTGTCTTTCGTAGTGGTGAGGAAAACGAAGAGGGATAACTTTCCTTCAGGTCTATCTGCGGCATAAGCCATTCCTAAAGTTCCACCCTCACAGAACTTCTCACAGGGAGGAGTAGTGGAGGTGAAAGCAACCTTGGTGACTTTACGTTCTTTATCAATCTGAAGGATGGTTCCGGTATCGCGCTCATCAACTAGAGCTTGACCATCAGGCAGGAACAAGACTTCCCAAGGAGCCTTTAGACCCGTGACTATGGTCTTGAAGTTTCCAGTAGGAACAACATAACTTGGCTTTACTTCTTCAACAGTCGGCTCAGGTGTTGGGGTCTCAGTTGGTTGAGTAACAGGCTTTTCAACTTTGTTTGAGGGAGCAAATGCAAAAACCGCACCGGTGATTAGTGCCCCAACAATAACGAATTCGAAGAGTGGGTCTCTTCTCTTCTTACTTTGCGCCTTCAAGTTGCTCTTCCGATTGGTTGCCTTTTGCGAACCAAGGAATCATCATGCTGACACGTGCTTGGTAACCCGCATAATCAGGATACTTGCTCAGAGAAATCTTCTCAGTGAACCGAGCCGAACCAAGGAACAAGGCAGTTAGAACGACGGCCCCAAGGATGTATTGCCACTCAGAGCTACCAGAGACAGCAAAGCACCAGAAGGCTAGAACCCACCACTGTGCCTGTTCGGCAAAGAAGTTTGGGTGTCTAGAAATACTAAACAAACCACTCTCCAAGAAGCCAGATGCTTTACCCTGCTTCTTCGCCTGGTGGAAGTTCCACTGCTGCTGGTCAGCAATGAACTCAAGAACCAAGAAGCCTAAGAACAAGGCACCGAAAGTAGATCAATTCCAGAGAATGCAACAGTTGAACCCATCACTAGATTCACCGGAAGTGCGATGGCAAGTAACAAGGCATTCTGGAAGATAACGATGAAGAAGATGTTGAAGATCTGATAAACCGCTGGAGACATCTTCTTACGAAGGATAGCCCAACGGTAATCTTCGCCACCAGGTGCATAGCCACCCTTACGAGCAAAATTGAAAGTTAGTCGAGCACCCCAAAGAGTAACAAGCACTGCCATTAGATTGATGCGAGCATCAGCAAAGTTAGCGCCATAGGCAAATACCCAAACATAGACAATCGGAATTATTGACCAGATGCGATCCACCCAGGAATACTCCTTAGTAATCACAGAGGTAATCCAAGTGAGGAAGCAAACAGCTCCAAGTATCCAGAGGTTCAATTCAAAAGCAGACATCGTTATCCCTTCATTTAAGAGAGATATTACTCACAACCCCACTCAAACTGAGGTAGGCAACTTCTTCCTGGAAAGGAACAATATCGTTGCAATTACAGAAGCAACTAGAGCAGCCAACAAGCTGGCCACCACTGCCTGAGAGTGCTGAATAGAGCCCTTCTCAAAGACGAGATCGGTAACCAGCAGGGAGACAGTAAAGCCAATACCGCCAAGCACTGAGATGTGAACATAGTCCACTAACTTCAAACCAGAAGAAATACCGGTAACTCGAACACCTAGCCAAGCACCAAAACTAATACCTATTACCTTGCCAAAAACTCTAAGCAAAATACCAATTCCAACAACACTGCCAACAACCTCTAGAACACCAACATCTAATGGCAACGACAACGCAGTAAATGCAAAGAGTGGAAGAACAATATATGCAACCAGTGGGTGAATGAGGTTCTCTAGTTTTTCAATAAACCTGACCGGCACAAACAATCCCAATACAGCAGATCCAGTAACAAGAGCACCAGTCAAAACTGGAACACCAAGGAAAACAGCGATCACAATGATCGCCAAGATGTCATCAATAATCGCGAAGGCAAGTAAGAACCCCCTGGCTTCTTTTCTAAACCTCAAAGCGAAGAAGCTAAACACTGCCAATGCAAAGGTGATATCCGTCGCCATTGGGATTGCCCAACCGGATTGCGCTGCTGAGTCACCTCTAGTTACCAAAACATAGATCAGTGCTGGGACAGCTGCCCCAAACACGGCAGCAAGTAGTGGAACAACTAGCACCTTCTTCTGCATGAACATTCCGCTGGTTAGTTCTCGTTTTAGCTCAAGACCAACAAGGAAGAAGAACAGGCAGAGTAGATAGTGGCTCAGTTCAGAAACCGGTTTGGAGATCGACTCAGAGCCAAAGAGATTGGCTGAGAGTAATCCTAATAAACCAGCGGCAACTAGCAGCAACGCTGCATTGCGCTCGACCTTGATAAACCTAATTAACACTCCCTAAGCCTAAAGGAACTAGCTCTTGGCTAGGCTTGGCTGGTGTCCAATTCCAATGAAGTCGGTAGACCAGGTAAATCCAGAAGCTGGCTATTCAACTACTTTGGTGCAGGTCTAATCTGGGGTTCTTCCTTCTTCTTTATTGAATTCGCTAATCAGTCTTTCTCTCCTATCGGACTAGCTTTCTGGCGCTGTCTCCTAGGTGCAACAACGCTGTTGATTATTGTGCTTTGGCGAAAAGATTGACATGCGTCGCGACGGCAAGCTATTCCTTTTCAGCTTTATCGTGGGTGCTTTCAACACCGCTTTACCCTTTGCACTCTTTGCATACGGTGAACACCACGTCTCATCTTCATTTGCAGGAATGGCTAATGCCATTACCCCAATTGCAACAGTTATTGCACTACTAACTGTCTTTAGACACGAACGGGTAACAAGGAATCAGATCATTGGTCTTGGTGTTGGTGTGCTCGGGGTGCTGACCCTGATTGGGGTTTGGCAAGGTATTGAAACTGATTCTTGGTTTGCAGTGATGGCTGTAGTGATTGCGGCAACCTGCTACGGCTTTGGTGGTCCTTTTATTAGAAGGTTTATTACACCCCTAGGCCACCCACTAGAAGTTGCAGCATTCGGTCAGATAGCTGGAGCCACTATTCTGCTAGCTCCTCTTTACTTCACCCAGCCACTACTAACCGGACCAATCAACCCTCAGTCGCTAGGTGCACTACTGGCTCTGGGAATCATGGGTACTGGTATCGCATACATTCTTTACTACCCACTACTAAAACAGGTTGGGTCAGCGGTATCTTCTTCAGTGACATTGATCACACCTTTGGTTGCTGTGACTCTTGGAGTGCTCTTCCTAGGTGAAGAGCTGCAGTGGTATGAACCAGTAGGTGGTTTGATTATTCTTCTCGGTGCAGCAATTGCTCAGGGACTACTTAGACCTAAGAAAGATTTAGCTCTGTAGATTACTTGATCTTGACATCAAGCCTTAGTTCACCGTGAGCCCCTTTAGGAACAACCGGTTTAGCTGGCTTCACCGGTGTAAACAATCTTGAACTCTGATCCAAGTTCTGGTCGCAAATCTTTCTCACCCTTATTAGGCCAGTGAGCACAAGCCCACTCCGCTTGTGCTGCAATACTCAATGAAGGGTTAACACCAGGGTTTGCTGAAAGAGCAGCACCGTCGAAGATGTGAAGCCCTGGTTGTCCAAAGGCACGAAGGTAACCATCTAGAACACCTTCATCTGCATTAGGTGCAATAACTGCACCACCTAAGAAGTGAGCCGTCATTGGAATACCAAAGGGTTCTGTAACAACTGCGCCTGGGGTTCCATTAAATTGTTTAGCTAATACACGAGCAAGGTCGTGTCCTTCAGGAACCCAAGCTGGATTCTCTTCACCGTGGCCTTGCTTAGATGAAATCTTCACTCCAAAGATTGCCTGCTTGGCATAGGTAATTAGTGAGTTATCTCTAGCCTGCATGACAAGAAGAATCAGAGTTCGCTCAGGCCAACTTCTCAAGTTATACATGCTCGGCAACCTAGTGAAGTTTCTAAATGTTGCACCAATCAATCTAAAGAAGGTTGGTTTCTGACCTTTAGAACCTGAAGCCATGATGCTCTCCATGATTCCCATGAATCCTGAACCACGACCATATCTAACTGGCTCTACGTGAGTGTGCTCTGAAGGGAAAACACTCGAGGTAATTGCTGCACCTTTAGTGAAGTCAATGTCTTTCTTCTTAGCAACCACTCCAAGCAATGACTCGCTGTTAGTTCTACTCAGATGTCCTAGTTTCGAACTAATACCTTTTAGGTTTCCCCTGGATCTGGTTCTGTGCAAGAGCTTTGCTGTTCCTAGCGCACCCGCTGCTACGACAACCTGATCAGCAGTTAGCTTCTTTGGCTTGATCCAACCAGCGGTCCAGCTGGCTCTGGTCTGCACCTCGTAGCCATCTTCAGTTTCGATGATGTCTGTAACAGTGGTGTTGGCAATTACTTCAGCACCTGCTGTTTCTGCTAGGAATAGGTAGTTCTTTACCAAAGTGTTCTTAGCTCCATGGCGACAACCAGTCATGCACTCACCACAGTTAATACAACCTGTGCGACTAGGTCCAACTCCACCGAAGTATGGGTCTGCAACTTCTTGACCTGGCTCACCGAAATGAATACCTAGCGGAGCCATCTGGAATGAATCTCCATAGCCCAGCTGATCGGCAGCCTTCTTGAGTTCAATATCAGCTGGGCTCATGTAGGTGTTGGTTTCAACACCAAGCATTCGCTCTGCCTGGTCGTAGTAAGGGGTTAGTTCTTTCTGCCAGTCACACATTGACGCCCAGCTACCGGTTTTGAAGAAACTAGTTGGTGGTCGATACAAAGTGTTGGCATAAACCAGAGAGCCACCACCAACTCCAGCACCTGACATCACCATGACGTTACGAAGTAGATCGATTCGTTGAATTCCTTTGAGGCCAAGTCTTGGGAAGAACAAGAACTTCTTTAGATTCCAAGAAGTCTTAGCGAAGTCGTCATCTTTGAATCTAGCGCCAGCTTCAATGACTAAGACTTTGTATCCTTTTTCGGTAAGCCTCAGCGCAGCGATAGATCCACCAAAGCCTGAGCCGATGATGATGACGTCGTAGT
>RFNI01000025.1 GCA_009927245.1 Actinomycetota bacterium
GGCGCGGATCTTGGTATTTAGAACCTCGATTAGGTCCTGATCGTTTTCAACAACAATTTCAACCAAGATGTCGAATGATCCTGCGGTCATCACCACGTAGTCCGCCTCTGGCATTGCAGCGAGTTTGGTGGCTAGCTCAGTCATGTCTCCTGAGCAGCGGATGCCAATCATGGCTTGTCTGGAGAAGCCCATTTGTAGTGGGTCGGTTACAGCAACAACCTGCATTACCCCAGATTCAGTTAGTTTCTGCATGCGCTGTCTAACGGCTGCTTCGCTTAGTCCCACTGCCTTGGCTATCTCGCTGTATGGCTTTCTGCCGTCGTGCTGAAGCTGCTCAATGATCTCTTTTGAGATGTCATCAAGCGTCGATGCTTTAGCTCTATCCGTGCGGGACATACTGCGATTTTGGCACATTATTTGGCATTTGAGTCCCGATTTCGTAGTCATTTTGCCAATTTGATACCGAATCCTTACATTAGAGCCTCATTTATCTACGGATTTGGGCTAAAACCTTGTTGTAATAGTCTTATGGCAAGGATTTACGCCCACAAACACTCGAAGAGGAGCAACTAATGGCAGTTCGTGAACTAAAGAACTTTGTCAACGGTCAACAGGTAGCAGCCAGTTCAGGCGAGACCTCAGATGTAATCAACCCGGCTAACGCGGAAACCTATGCCAAGGCAGCAGTTTCCAATGCCAGCGATGTTGACTCTGCATACAAGGCCGCTCAGAAAGCTTTTGAAGAATGGTCCCAGACCACCCCTAGCGAGAGACAGCTAGCACTGTTCAGAATTGCAGATGCTTTAGAAGCTAGAGCAGAAGAAGCAGCTGACATCGAGTCCGAGAACACCGGTAAGCCTAGAAGCACATTGGTTGAGTACGAAATCATGCCTTCAATAGATCAGATTCGTTTCTTTGCAGGAGCTGCCAGAAATCTAGAGGGCAGAGCAACTGCTGAGTATGCAAAAGATCACACCTCTTCAATTAGACGTGAGCCGATCGGTGTAATTGGTCAGGTCACTCCGTGGAACTATCCATTGAACATGGCTACCTGGAAGTTTGCACCAGCAATTGCTGCGGGTAACACAGTAGTTCTAAAGCCTTCTGATACAACTCCTGCCTCAACTCTGTTCCTTGCAGAGATCGCAGCAGAGTTCCTACCTGCTGGTGTCTTCAACGTAGTTACAGGTAACCGTGACACCGGTCGAGCAATGATTGAACATGAAATCCCACAGATGGTTTCTATCACTGGTTCAGTTCGTGCGGGTATGGAAGTTGCTAAGAGTGCTGCAGTTGATCTGAAGAGAGTTCACCTAGAGCTCGGCGGTAAAGCACCTGTGATTGTGTTCGCAGATGCAGAACTTGAGAAGGCTGCAGCTCAGATTGTTGTTGCAGGTTTCTTTAACGCAGGTCAAGACTGTACCGCTGCAACGAGAGTTCTTGTTCACGAGAGTGTCCACGATGAATTTGTTGCACTGCTAAAAGCTGAAGTTGCTGCTAACGCTCTAACTGGAGATCCAAGTAGAGATGACATCTTGTTTGGTCCAGTAAACAACGTCAACCAACTTGCACAGGTAACTGGCTTTATTGATCGACTACCTGATCACGCTGAGATTGCTATCGGTGGTAAGGCTATTCCTGGTGCAGGTTACTTCCACGAAGCAACTGTCTTGACTGGACTAAAGCAAGACGACGAGCACATCCAAAGAGAAATCTTTGGTCCAGTAATTACTGTTCAGAAGTTCAAAGATGATGCACAGGCAATGCTTTGGGCTAACGATGTGAAGTATGGTTTGGCTTCATCTGTTTGGACAACCAACCACACCAGAGCTCTTCGCTTTGCTAAGGGATTGAACTTCGGTTGTGTTTGGATTAACACTCACATTCCACTAACTGCAGAG
>RFNI01000205.1 GCA_009927245.1 Actinomycetota bacterium
TTACCCCGCAGGGATGGCAAAACTCACAAATAGGTTTTAGGGGTGGTAAGACCAATCCCCTTCTAGAGGTGAGGTATTCTCGTTATTGGTAGAGGCAACGAGGCCTCACCCAGAGGAGAATCATGAAGATCGCTGTCCCAACAGAGATCAAGAACAACGAATTCCGAGTGGCGATTACGCCAGCGGGAGTGCACGAACTAGTAGGTTCAGGGCACGAAGTATTTATCCAGCAGGGAGCCGGTTCAGGCTCTAGCATCACCGATCAGGACTACAAAGACGCTGGTGCGACCATCTTGCCTGATGCTCAAAGCACCTGGGCGATAGCGGACATGGTGCTAAAGGTCAAAGAACCTATTGCCAGCGAATACCAATACCTAAAGCCAGGGCTAGTCCTGTTCACCTTCTTGCACCTAGCAGCAGATCTTGAACTAACTAAAGAACTGATCGCTAAGCAGGTCACTTCAATCGCCTATGAGACTGTTCAGCTTCCTAATCGCCAACTTCCTCTCCTAGCCCCAATGAGTGAAGTAGCGGGAAGACTATCTGCCCTAGTTGGAGCTCAGACTCTATTTGCTCAGAATGGTGGCCACGGAATCTTGCTAGGTGGTGTGCCAGGAACTAGACCTGCCAAGGTTGTAGTCCTCGGTGGTGGAGTTGCCGGTACGAACGCAATCGCAATGTCTGTTGGCCTCGGTGCAGAAGTACTGTTCTGGATACCAACATCAACCGCCTTAGAGAACTAGACGCTCTGTATCACGGCAGATTGAGAACTCTTGCCAGCAACAGTTTTGAAATCAACCGAGCAGTGAAAGAGGCAGATCTAGTTATTGGTTCAGTTCTAATTCCAGGTGCAAAGGCTCCGAAGCTAGTCACCAATGAACTAGTCCAGAAGATGAAACCAGGTTCAGTGCTAGTTGACATTGCTATTGACCAGGGTGGATGTTTTGAAGACTCAAGACCAACCACACATGCAGAACCAACCTTCAAAGTTCACAACTCAGTCTTCTACTGTGTTGCAAACATGCCAGGAGCCGTTGCTCACACTTCAACCTATGCTTTGACTAACGCAACCTTGCACTACGCAAAAGCATTAGCGAACAAGGGTTGGCTCCAGGCTTGTCAGGATGACACAGCTCTAGCACTGGGACTCAGCACTCACGGCGGAAAACTAGTCAGCGAACCAGTTGCTGAAGCGCATTCACTTCAGTATTCACATGTTGAATCTGTCTTGGCCTAGCCAACTGAATAGCTAAACCTCGATACCAACCTCTCCCCGGAGTTAGCTTCTCAGTCCATGAACCTTTGGGAAGACCAGCGGCTAGATGTTGCTCGAAGTTTGATTGCCTGAGATAAATAATGTTCTCGAACTTTCGTTGAATAGCGAGCGGAAGTAAAACATTGCTCGGCATCGAACACCACACAGTTTGAGAGCTTTGAAAAGCGAGTTCCAACTCATTTACTGTCGGACAATCCAAAACCAACTGATCAGGTTGCACTTGCTTCAGCAATTGAGTAGCAAAGGACTTACCTGATTGACTCGCACCAACGATTAGTAACGAGCTTCCAACCATCCTCGAAATGTTGAACTTCTCGAAGCGCTGCTCTGAAGGGATATCGATAATCCCTAATGTCTCGTTGTCAAAAGCTACTTTCACAGGTAATCCGTCAGTCCATGCCAATACCTTTTGAGGAGACCCCTTCTCCTGATCCAGATTTGGAAGTTCTTTAATCATTGGAAAGTCAAACCAAGCAGTATTACTTCCCCAAATCGCTAATGCTCTGGAACCTGTCGCACTTGTTGCACGCATTGTTGGAACCAGTGAAATCAGATCGCCAGGGTCTGTGACCCCAATTGCAAATCTCAAAGTCAGGTTTGTGATTAGAGCTCTTGGAATACCAGACAGAGATTGACTCGTGGCAATCAGATGAACGCCTAACGACCTCCCTCTTGCAGCGATGGCTTCGAGAGTCGGCAGAGCCAGAGGATGAGAGGCGATTATCGCCGGAAGCTCGTCGGCTAGAACTAGCATTCGTTTCAACGTTGAGGATTCTGAGATTGATGAGACACCCTGCTGTGAGAGCAATACTTCTCTACTCTTTAGTTCTCCCCCTAGGTAGTGCCAGAAGCGCTCCTGACGTTCCTTATCTAAGTCGGTAATCAGTGTCAGCGACCAAGGATGACGGTTTAGTGCTCTAAGGCCTGCCCCACCTTTGAAGTCAATCAACACCAGCTCTATGGGTTCAGGAACGCTTACCAAGAGTGAACTTGTAATCAGCTTTAGTAACTCGCTCTTTCCCGAACCAGTAGAGCCAACAATCAACCCATGTGGCCCATCTCTAGCTAAATCAAAGGTCAGATCAACAGAGTCTGCGATGCCGGCCCAGAAGGGCAACTCCCCGGAATTAGGTGACTTGTAATAGCTATCTTGAAGTTGCTTTGACCTTCTCTGAACGTCTCGTTCAGCAACCTGTTTGGTGGCATAGTCAAAGAAGATGTCGCTGTATTGCTCTTTGAAGAACCAGCCTGTTCTAGGCAGTACTTTGTCTCCTATTGCAACAGCCCAAGGGCTTATCCAGATGGGTTGATCACTGAAATCTAGATCTGGTTCTCTCTTCTTTTTCTTTACTAATGCTGTAGTTAGCGCAACCGATAAAACGCTCACAAAAGTAAAGAGTGCGAACTGCCACATGCCAGTAACCAGTGCCATGACTAAGCCAAGAAGTAAACCTGGCAACAACGTCATGAATCTCACTCAACGATGATTCACCATCACTGTGTTAAAGCAAACTGCCCGTTACCTTGTTGTGGATAACGGGCAGTTTGGAGAAAAAGTTTTTAGTCTCCGATGTAGCTCATGACGTGCTTGATT
>RFNI01000118.1 GCA_009927245.1 Actinomycetota bacterium
ACCAGTAACAAGCCCCTGCTTACCAGCATTACCTCTGAAGATATCGGCAAACTTCGAAGACAAGACAGCTTTGAAGCCATAGTCACGCAAAGCCCAAACAGCATGCTCACGTGATGATCCAGTTCCAAAATCAGGACCAGCAACCAATACTTCACCGTGTTTATAAACCTCTTGGTTTAGTACGAACTCAGGGTCATTACGCCAGGAAGAGAAGAGCGCATCTTCGAACCCAGTCTTAGTAATTCTCTTTAGGTAAACAGCTGGAATGATCTGGTCAGTGTCAACATTTGATCGCTTCAGTGGCACTGCGACACCGGTGAAGGTAGTGAACTTATCCATTGTTCCCCTCCAAATCTCCAGGAGCTGAAAGAGTTCCACGAATAGCAGTTGCTGCTGCAACTAGAGGAGACACTAGATGTGTTCTAGCACCCTTACCTTGACGACCTTCAAAGTTACGGTTCGAAGTTGAAGCTGCTCGTTCACCTGGTGCTAACTGATCTGGGTTCATACCTAGACACATTGAACAACCAGCGAATCTCCACTCAGCACCAAAGTCTTTGAAGACTTTATCCAAGCCCTCTGCTTCTGCTTCAAGGCGCACTCGAGCACTGCCTGGAACAACCATCATGCGTAAGCCATCGGCTTTTTTCTGTCCCTTGATAATCGCTGCGGCTGCACGAAGATCTTCAATACGAGAGTTAGTGCAAGAACCCAAGAACACAGTGTCAACCTTGATGTCTTTCATCTTCGTACCTGGAACGAGGTCCATGTATTCAAGAGCACGCTCCGCAGCTGCCTTCTCATTTGGATCAGCGAAATCAGTAGGAGCAGGAACTGCATCATTTAGCGAAACACCTTGACCTGGGTTAGTTCCCCAAGTCACAAAAGGATCAAGAGTATTTGCATCGAGGAATACTTCCTCATCAAATACAGCACCATCGTCAGTTGGAAGTGTCTTCCAGTATTCAACTGCAGCATCCCAGTCAGCACCCTGTGGTGCATGAGGTCTTCCCTTTAGGTATTCAAAAGTAGTTTCATCAGGTGCAACCATTCCTGCTCGAGCACCTGCTTCGATAGACATGTTGCAGATTGTCATACGAGCTTCCATAGAAAGAGCACGAATAGCACTACCGCGGTATTCAAGAACATAACCCTGACCACCACCGGTGCCAATCTTTGCAATCACAGCGAGGATGATGTCTTTAGATGTAACACCTGGACGCAGAGTTCCCTCAACATTGATTGCCATGGTCTTGAAAGCCTTTAGCGGCAAAGTCTGAGTTGCCAGCACATGCTCAACTTCACTTGTTCCAATACCCATCGCTAGAGCACCAAATGCTCCGTGGGTTGAAGTGTGTGAATCACCACAGACCACTGTGATACCAGGCATGGTTAGCCCTAGCTGAGGGCCAACAACGTGAACAATTCCCTGATCCACATCACCGAGTGAGTGGATACGAATACCAAACTCTTTAGCGTTGTGACGAAGAGCCTCAATCTGAGTTCTAGAGGTTGCATCGGCAATCGGCTTATCGATGTCGATGGTTGGGGTGTTGTGATCTTCGGTGGCAATAGTTAGATCTGGTCGTCTGACTCTTCTACCGGCTAGGCGAAGACCATCAAAAGCCTGCGGGCTGGTTACCTCGTGGACTAGGTGGAGGTCGATGTATAGAAGGTCGGGTGCGCCGTTCTCACCTTTGACCACTAGGTGGTCTCTCCACACCTTTTCGGCGAGAGTTAGGGGCTTCTTAGTCATTGGGACACCTCAATACGGCTGAAATACAAGTTTACCAGCGTGGCGTAGATTGGCAGGGTGAGTGAAATCGAACTTATCCAGCGAAAAACCATCCGAGTACTAGCTCTCGGCCAGGTTTTAGGCGGATTTGGGCTAGGTTCGGTCCTTTCCATTGGTTCACTGCTGGCTAGGGATTTGAGCGGTTCTGAGGCCTGGGCAGGCTCTGCGGCCACCTTTAGCACCCTAGGAGCGGCCATCTGGGCTATTCCCCTGTCAAGACTTGCCTATGCCAGAGGTCGAAGGGTATCCCTTGCCTCAGGAGCAGCTCTGGCTATTAACGGGGCTATAGCGGTTATCGAATCAGCCAACCTGAGGCTATTCCCACTACTACTTTTGGGCATCTTCCTCCTTGGAGCGGGATCGGCAACCTCACTCCAGGCTCGCTTTGCAGCAACTGATATCCCAATTCCAGGTAAAACTGGACGCTCGATTGGTCTGGTTGTTTGGGCAACAACGATTGGTGCTGTCACCGGCCCTAACCTCTTTGGCCCTGGCGATCAGCTCGGTGAAGCTTTAGGGCTTCCACCGATGACCGGTCCGTTCCTCTTCACAGTGGCTGCTCAGATTGGTTCAACTCTGGTCTTCTGGTTTGGGCTTAGACCTGACCCGCTTCTTTACGCTCAGAAACTTGAAACTAAAACAAAAAATAAGATTTCATTGAAGTCTGCTCTGCAAACCTTGAAAGAGAATCCTGTTCCTAGGTTTGCTATTTTCGCAGTTGCACTAAGCCACATGGTGATGGTGTCAGTGATGTCGATGACCCCAGTGCATATGCAAGACATGGGATATGACCTAGTGGTAGTTGGCTTTACCATCAGCCTGCACATCGCTGGAATGTATGCTTTGTCTCCAGTGATGGGAATACTTGCCGACAAGATTGGCAAGGTGCAACTTATCCTGCTTGGTCAGTTCATGTATTTGTTGGCTATAGCTTTTGCTGGCTTTGGAGATATGGACCGAGTACAAGTAACAATCGGTTTGACTCTTCTAGGTTTGGGATGGTCTGCATCAACTGTTGCAGGATCTGCACTTCTTGCATCAAGTGTTCCAGCAAATGAAAAGACCAACGTTCAGGGAGTTAGCGATTCAACCATGAACCTAAGCGGTGCA
Organism: Actinomycetota bacterium; assembly: GCA_009927245.1. Classification (GTDB taxonomy): domain Bacteria; phylum Actinomycetota; class Actinomycetes; order Actinomycetales; family Microbacteriaceae; genus Rhodoluna. Next base: position 2,906 of record RFNI01000118.1, read on the forward strand.
ATCGGTGGCGGTATCGCTGGAAGCATTCTCAGCTTGGTTGCGTTCAATGGTTTGAACTTTGTTGC
>RFNI01000140.1 GCA_009927245.1 Actinomycetota bacterium
TTACCCATTCTACCTATGACTATAAAGAGCGAGCAAACAGGCTCAGTCGCTCTAGGGTTTCAGCCTTACCCAGGATCTCCATTGATTCAAAGAGAGGTGGTGAAATGCGCTTACCGGAGATACCAGTTCTTAGCGGTCCAAACGCATTTCTAGGCTTATGAGCTAGCTCTTCGATTAGTTTCTGGTTCAAAGCTGCCTGAATTACTTCAGTCTTGAATTCAGCTAATCCATCTAGAACTTCAATAGCAGCAAGGGTGATTTCCTTTGATTCAGCTGGCAAACCTGCCTTGGCATCTTCTTCAACCACAATCTTGTCTGCAGTTGTGAAGAGGAAACTCAACATCGGAACCGCTTCAGAGAGCACAACAATACGCTCCTGAATCAACGGTGCAGCAGCAGTCAGAATTGCCTGCTCTGCATCTGTTACTTCTTTACCTAAGACACCAGCGCTCTGCAGGTAAGGAACGATACGTCCAGCGAAATCTTCAACACTTAGGAGTCTCAGGTGGCTTGCGTTGATTGCATCTGCCTTCTTCTGATCAAAGCGAGCTGGATTTGGATTGACATCCTTGACATCAAATGCTGCAATCATCTCTTCTAGTGAGAAGACATCTCGATCAGCACTAATGCTCCAGCCAAGTAGTGCTAGATAGTTCAAAAGTCCCTCTGGGATAAAACCACGGTCTCTGTGGTGGAACAGGTTTGATTCTGGGTCACGCTTAGAGAGCTTCTTGTTACCTTCACCCATTACAAATGGGAGGTGACCGAACTGAGGAATGAACTTAGTAATACCTGCTTCAAACATCGCGTTGTATAGAGCAATCTGTCTAGGAGTTGAAGACAAGAGGTCTTCTCCTCTAAGTACATGGGTAACCCCCATTAGTGCATCATCAACTGGGTTGACCAAGGTGTATAGCGGTTGGCCGTTAGGTCTAACCACAACAAAGTCAGGGAATGATCCAGCAGGGAAAGTAATCTCACCTCGAACTAGGTCTGTAAAGGTGATATCAACATCTGGAACACGAAGCCTCAGAGCCGGTGATCGACCTTCTGCCTTATAAGCAGCCTTCTGCTCGTCAGAGAGCTCTCTCTCAGAGTTGTCATAACCTAGCTGAACAGCGCGACCATTAGCCTTGTTACGCTCATCGATCTCTTCACCGGTTAGGAAGCTTTCGTAGATATGACCCGACGCCTTTAACTTCTCAATTACATCTAGATAAATGTCAGTTCTTTGAGACTGTCGGTAAGGCTCATTAGGCCCACCAACACCAACACCCTCGTCCCAGTTCAGACCCAACCACTTGAGACCATCGAGAATCATCTCAAAAGACTCTTCGCTATCTCTTTCAGCATCGGTATCTTCGATGCGGAAGACGAAGGTTCCACCGGTGTGACGAGCGTAAGCCCAGTTAAACAGTGCTGTTCTAACTAGCCCTACGTGAGGAGTTCCAGTTGGAGAAGGACAGAAACGTACGCGAACATCACTACCTGAGGCAGTGGTAAAAGGTGCAGTGATTTGGTTTGACATAACCAGATAAGTCTAAGCGACAGGGTTAGTTAGAGTCCCGATGCCTTCAATGCTTATCTCAACCGACTGACCTGATTCAATCTGACTGATACCTGCTGGTGTTCCAGTGAGGATGACATCTCCTGGTAGCAAGGTCATTACCTGGCTTACGTGCTGGATGATTCTAGGCACTTTGTGAATCAGAAGATCAACTGATGCGTGCTGTCTAATCTCACCGTCAACTCTAGTTTCTAGAATCTGACCATCAACTACAAACTCTGTTTCAACCCAAGGACCAAGTGGACAGAAAGTATCAAAGCTCTTAGCTCTGGTCCATTGACCATCTTTGTTTTGGATATCTCTTGCAGTCACATCGTTAGCGATGGTGAAACCCCAGACATAATCCAATGCCTTATCGACAGAAACATCCTTAGCAACTTGACCAATAACAATAGCCAGTTCGCCTTCGTGATCTACCTGCTCAGAGATGGACGGTAAAACTATTGATTCACTTGGACCTATGACAGTGGTTAGTGGCTTGATGAAGATAAGTGGTTCTGCAGGAGCTTCTCCACCCATCTCAGCTGCATGATCTGCATAGTTCTTACCAATACAAACGATCTTGCTGGTTGGTAGAACTGGAGGTAGTAGTTGAACATCTTTGAGTGGGATTCTCTCCCCTGTTGTTTCATAACCCTGAAAGACAGGGTGTCCTCTAAAGACAACCACTTCAGGACCATCAACTACACCCCAGGAGACTTTATCTCCAACGATGAACTTAGCTATTATCATGAACTTAGCTTGACCAACCAGTTGTGACGATCTGGAATAAGTCCATACTGAATACCGGTTAGCTCTTCTCTTAGAGCTGTGGTTAGTTCACCTGGTTGTGGGTTAACCGGACCAATAACTTCTTCTCTAGATTTGAATTGTCCAACCGGAGTAATAACGGCTGCAGTGCCACAGGCAAATACCTCAGTAATTTCACCTGAGTTATAACCCTCACGAACCTCAGCTAGTGTGACAGTTCTTTCCTCAACCGTGATGTTCTTATCCTTCAGTAACTGAATGATTGAGTCACGAGTGATACCTCGAAGAATGGTCCCATCCAGAGAAGGTGTCACTACGTGACCGTCTTTGTATACGAAGAATACGTTCATTCCACCGAGTTCTTCGATCTCGGTGTGAGTTGCTGCATCAAGGAAGAGCACCTGAGAACAACCGTTCTCATAGCCTTCGTTTTGAGCTAGCAAGCTTGCAGCATAGTTACCACCGGTTTTAGCTTCACCAGTTCCGTATTTACCTGCTCTTGCAGAATCAAGAGCAATCCAGATTGAAACTGGCTTTAGCCCACCGGTGAAGTATGGACCGACAGGAGATGCAATTACTCGATACTCTGCGCGATGAGCTGCTCTAACACCTAGGAAGTTCTCTGCTGCAATTTCGAATGGACGGAAGTACAAAGTTTTTCGTTTACTGGCTTTGGAACCCAAGCTCCATCAACTGCAATCAGTTGTCTAAGGCTCTCAACAAAGAGTTCGATTGGTAATTCTGGAAGTGCCATGCGGTGGGCAGACTTTTGTAATCTGGCTCCGTTAGCTTCTGGTCTAAAGGTGTGAATAGAACCATCCTGGTGGCGGTATGCCTTGATACCTTCGAAGATTTCTTGACCGTAGTGAAGCACGCACTTGATGGGTCTAGCAACATTGGACCGTATGGTTCAACTCTGGCATTCTGCCAGCCACCGTCTTTAGTCCATTCAATGATGATCTGGTGGTCAGTGAAGTTCACACCGAAGGCAGGGTTTTCTAGAATTGCCTCACGCTCGGCATCGGGAAGTGGATTACTAGATCTGGTTACCTTGAATTCCATTTTCTTCCTCTTCTATAGTTGAGCGAAAATACTTTGAGCGATTTCAGCTGTAGTGCGCTTAGAGTCTCCGCGAGTAGCAAGATCTGAAGCAACTGCTCTTTCAATTCTTGCTGCAGCAACAGGGTTGCCTAGGTGATCTAGCAACATAGCGGCAGAGAGAATTGCAGCTGTTGGATCAGCAATTCCCTTACCTGCGATATCAGGAGCAGAACCGTGAACAGGTTCAAACATTGAAGGGAATGCTCCAGTTGGATTTATGTTTCCTGAAGCAGCTACTCCAATACCACCACCGATAGCAGCGGCTAGGTCTGTCAAGATATCACCAAATAGGTTATCTGTAACAATGACATCAAATCGTTCTGGGTCAGTAACCAGGTAAATGGTTGCTGCATCAACGTGTTGGTAATCAACCTTCACTGCAGGGAATTCTTTAGCGACTTCATCGACAGTGCGCTGCCACAACCAACCAGCATTTACTAGCACGTTGTGCTTGTGCACAAGGGTTAGCTTCTTACGGTCACGGTTAGCTGCAAGTTCGAATGCGTAACGAACTGTTCTCAACACCAAATCTTGTGTTTACTGAAGTTTCGTTTGCAACTTCGTTTTCGGTGCCAACACGGATTGCTCCACCGTTACCAACGTAAGCACCTTCAGTACCTTCACGAACAACAACAAAGTCAACTTCACCTGGATCGGACAGAGGAGAAATAACTCCTGGGTATAACTTGGTTGGTCTTAGGTTGATGTAGTGGTCAAAGCTGAATCTAAGTTTTAGTAGTAGGCCACGCTCTAGAACACCTGAAGGAACGCTTGGGTCTCCAATAGCACCAAGCAGAATCGCATCGTGTTCAGCAAGGGAAGCCATATCGGCATCAGTGAGGATTTCACCGGTGGCGTTGTATCGTCTAGCACCTAGGTCATATTCCTTAGTGACGAACTCAACCCCAGAGCCACGGGTGGCTAGGTGAAGCGCTTCTAGAGCTAGGGCTGTGACCTCAGGGCCAATTCCATCCCCACCAATAACACCAATATTTATCTGCTCAGTCACTTGGATTCTTTCAAACTCGTTTAGTACAACTTTACTTCAGCAGTACTACTGTCCTCGCTTAGCCAGCAGAACCAAGGTTGTAGAGGGCTTTAGCCCTTCCTTGGTCTGGATCTGCCCTTCACGGTTCTCTAGGACTTGAATCTCAAGCCCAGTCCCCTCTAGAGCTTTAGTGATGGTCTCAACATTAGGTAAACATCAGGGTCCTTGGACCACCGAAACCACCGGTGAGGTTATCCCTAGAGTGCCAAACACCCATTAGGTATCTACCTTCAGCCACATGGCTAGCCAAGCGTCTAGTTGCAATTTCAAGCTTGGCCTCTGGGATCTGGAGATAGGCAATTACTGCTAACTCAACAGGGCTTACCAGAGGTTCAAACTCCAAGGCATCAGCACAGTTGGCTGAACAGAGTTCAGCAACTCCCTCTTCTTTAGCAAAGGCTAGGTATTTATCTAGTGCTTTTTGCGAGAAGTCGATGTTCTCGACTTGCCAACCCTGTTTGGCTAACCAAACTGCATTGCGACCTTCACCACCGGCTAGCTCAATTGCTCGCCTGTTTCCCGAAACTTCAAGATCACCGCAGAGCTCAGCAACAAAACGGTTTACTACCTTGGTATAGATGAACTCTTCAACAGAGTACTTTTCGTCCCAGTAATTGGAGTCCATTATTTGCTGACACCGACAGGAAGAACTACCTGAGCATCTTCAAAATTACCAAGGTTAGTTACTTTGGTTAGCCCTAGGCTCATCAGGTCACTAGCGGCTTCCCAGCTTGATCACTGGTTTCTCCGTAGACATAGAACTTGTCTGCTGGCTTAAGCATTGCGGCGTTGATCATAAAATCAGGGTCACTGTAATTACGTTGATTGCACCTTCCATATGAGAAATAGCAAATGCTTCAGGTGTTCTCACATCAACGATTGCAACCTTGTCGGTTACCTCTAGCTTTGCTGGAGCACAACCAGCTAAACCTGCAATAAGCGAAACTGCTAGAACAGCAGTAAACAAATTTCTAACTCTGCTCATAATCTTCCTTTGCTAATCCCCTAAACCTAGGATAACTAAACTAGTTAGCAGAAGGAGTAATACATGGCAACCGAAGTAAGCATTGAAGAACTGGCTGATGTTATTGAACACGGCGGTTTTGTTCTAGACGTTAGAGAAGACGACGAGTGGGCTGAAGGCCATGTTCCTAATGCACACCACATTCCAATGAATGAGGTTGCCAACCAGGTCGACAAGCTAGACGATGGAGCAAGAATCTTCATCATATGTCGTTCAGGTGGAAGATCAATGACAGTCGCTAACTACCTAGAAGCACAAGGCTTTGATGTTGTTTCAGTTGCTGGAGGAACCCAAGCTTGGATTGCTTCTAACCGTGAACTATCTTTTGAGGCTTCGCTTTAGTCCAGCTTTAGGTCAATTGCCTTTAGAACATCAGCCTCAATAGCAACACGAACTTCTTCAAGTACGTTGGCTGCTACCGGTGAATCAACAGTGATAACTGAAAGTGCTTTACCGCCCTTAGAGTTACGAGCAATCTGCATCGCAGCAATGTTGATGTTGTTCTCAGCAAATGCTTTACCGTAGACGGCAACGATTCCTGGTCTATCTGCATAAACCATCAGTACTAGGTGTTCTGCCATTGCAAGTTCAACATCGTATCCGTTGATGTTCACGATCTTCTGGTGAAGCTTAGGGCCAATAACAGTTCCTGAAACAGATGCTGATGTTCCATCAGCAAGGATTGCCTTGATGGAAGTTACGTTGCGGTATTCCTCGCTGTGTGAATCAACAGAGAGCTTAACTTCAACTCCCCTAGCTTCTGCCATAAGCGGTGCATTGACATAAGAAACCTGTTCAGTAACAGCGTTCTGGTAGAAGCCCTTTAGAGCAGCTAACTTCAAGACTGAAACATCTTGTGATGCAATCTCTCCTCTAACTTCAACTTCGATTGCAATTACGTTGCCACCAGAGATACCAAAGAGCAGCTGACCCATGTTCTCCATCAGAGCGATACCAGGCTTCACAGAAGCATCGATAACTCCACCTGCAACGTTCACTGCATCTGGAACTAGATCTCCAGCAAGAGCAAGTCTTACGCTCTTCGCAACTGAGATGCCAGCCTTCTCCTGTGCTTCATCAGTTGATGCACCTAGGTGAGGAGTAACAATGATGTTCTCTAGTTCTAGTAGTGGTGAACCTGTTGGTGGTTCATTCACAAATACATCAAGCCCAGCGCCAGCTATACGGTTTGACTTCAGTGCAGCATAAAGAGCATCTTCATCGATGATGCCACCGCGAGATGCGTTAACAATACGAAGTGTTGGCTTAGCGATTGCGAACTCTTCAGTTCCGATAAGACCTGTGGTCTCGGGGGTCTTTGGAATGTGAATAGTAATGAAATCTGATCTCTTCATAAGCTCTTCAAGAGAAACAAGTTCAACACCAATCTGTTCAGCACGGGCTGCAGTCACATAAGGGTCATAGCCAATTAGGTTTGCTTCGAAGCCGGCAAGTCTCTGAGCAACCAGAGTTCCAATACGACCAAGACCAACAATTCCAATGGTCTTCTCATACAGTTCAACACCGGTGAACTTAGAACGCTGCCACTTACCGGCCTTGAGTGATGCGTTAGCATCCGGAACAAAGCGAGCTAGAGAGAAGATGTGAGCAATTGCTAGCTCTGCTGCTGAGATCACGTTTGAAGTTGGTGCGTTCACAACCATTACACCGGCAGCGGTTGCTGCCTTGATGTCTACGTTGTCTAGACCAACACCAGCACGAGCAATAACCTTCAGGTTAGGTGCGTGAGCGATAGCTTCGGCATCTACCTGGGTGGCAGATCTGACCAAGATGGCATTTGCTGTTGCAAGTTCTTTTAGAAGGGCCACTCTGTCGGTTCCATCAACGTTACGAACCTCGAAGTCAGGGCCAAGTGCCTCAACGGTTGCAGGTGAGAGTTCTTCAGCAATAAGGACTATTGGTTTAGACAATGTTGTATTCCTAGTGAATTAGGGGGAAAGTTTTTAGGCTGCACCAGCGAAGCGTAAGTCCATCCTACCGAAGCCTGTCTTAGTCTTAAGCGGTGACCGAACTTGTCTTCTACGCAGCCATCAGCTCAGATGGCTTTCTTGCTGGCCCCGACGGGGATATGTCCTGGGCCGAGAAGTATTTAGCCTCAGGCGAGGACTACGGATACTTTGAGCTAGTTAGCCACTCAACAGCGATCCTGATGGGTAGAGCGACCTTTGACTTTGAGATAGAGAACGGGGTTCAAGGTCCAAGACCCCTCCCCACCTACGTCCTAACCCACATCCCCGAGTTCTACGAAGACGTCCTGGATGAGAATGTCTTCTTCACCGGCGGGGATATCTCCCAGGTAGTTGAACTAGTCAAACTAAAGCACCCAGGGCGAGTATTTGTAGTTGGCGGAGCGGATGTTGCTAACCAGCTTCTGGAACACAATCTGCTGGACACCATGAGACTCTTTGTCTGCCCTGAAGATCTAGGTTCTGGAACACAAGCATTCAAAGACGACACTGCCTATAACAACTTCACCCTGGTAGATGAGAAACAATACTCCTCAGGAATTGTTGAAGAGGTTTATAAAAAGGTGAGTACATAGACTCAATAGTTAGTTGGAATGTATGCTGTTGTCATATGGCTACGACAATGTTGTGTATAGAGTGTTCAGCCAAACTGGCTGATGCAATGAACTTCTGTCCGGATTGTGGGGCAAAACAGGCTTCAGAACAAACCGTCACTATTTCAGTTTCGGAAGCTCGAGTCCAATACGGCAGCCGATCCCCCGACGAGCTACCTCCGGAGTTTTTTGAGGTGGGAATAAGCTCAGAAATGTATAAGAATGCAAATGCACCTTTCGATAGTGAAGCCATACCTTCGGATGAAAGTTTGGTCCCAGCCGACTGCGCATGGGCAGTAATGAAGCACCCGGGGCCTATGAGGGAACGAAAATGGAATGAAAATTTGGAAACAAGATTCCATTTAGTCGCAAAGTACAGCGGTCGCAGACTTTCAGAAATTACTCAGTACTTAGGAAAACCGTTGGCTGTTGCTGAGGATAACGGTATCAAAAGTGTTGTTTGGGGAAGTTCTGGCTTGTCAAACATTTGGCAAGCAAATCTAATTTTTGACAGATACGACATTTGCATCGGGTTAATGGGCATAAATGAAGGAAAGGTGTAATTTTGGCTAAGTTTTGTTCGAGCTGCGGTGAAAGTGTCGTGCAAGAGAGTAAGTACTGCATAAAGTGTGGGGCTTCCTACTCAGAGTCTCTTCCTGATGAAAACAAGCTTCTCTTGAGGGCAAAAGATAGAAGGTTTGAATATGGTTCCATTTCATTCTCAGAGTCATCTGAAGATGTCTACGTGGGAACAGATTCAGAGGAGTTACGAAGAGCAATGACGCCTTTTGACTCGACTAGAATCCCAAGTGATGGGGATATGGTCCCAGGCAATTGCATATGGGCTGCGCTTAAGTACCCTGGGCCGTTACCACAATCGGTATTGAATTCGAATTTTCAGCAAAACATTATCGGAGCAAGTTGGTTGATTGCGAGACCAAAGTCTGAAATAAATACTGTCCTAGGAATCCCAACCATTGATTCTCGCGCAAGGTTCGGTGACCCAGGTGATGGCGGAATGTATCTTTCGATTTACACCGAGGATTTTGGTTTCATGAAGCGCCAAACCCGAGTTGCAGGGGTTTGGTTTGATGCTTACCACGTAGGTGTCGCTATAGAAGAAAATGTCAATAAGTATTTGTGACATGGCCATTCAGACTTTAGGTTAACCACTTAAAAGATAAAGCCCCCGTCCTTAAGACGAGGGCTTTATCTTTAAATCTTTAGCGAGCTGCTTTACCCTCTTCGTACTCATCTGAGTTCTTGATCCAAGAGAAAAGCTTACGTAGGCCACGGCCAACTGCTTCGATTGGGTGTGCTTCACCCTTAGCTCTAAGAGCTAGGAACTCTGGAGCTCCTGCATCCTGGTCTGCTACGAAACGGTTAGCGAAGGTGCCATCCTGAATGTCGGTTAGAACATCGCGCATACGCTCCTTGACCTCTGGGCCAATAACGCGTGGGCCTGAGATGTAGTCACCGTACTCAGCTGTGTCAGATACTGACCAACGCTGCTTAGCGATACCACCTTCATACATCAAGTCAACGATGAGCTTTAGCTCGTGCAGAACTTCGAAGTATGCAACCTCTGGCTGGTAACCAGCTTCGGTTAGAGTTTCGAAACCATACTGGATTAGCTGTGATGCTCCACCACAGAGAACAGCTTGCTCACCGAATAGGTCAGTTTCTGTTTCTTCGGTGAAGGTGGTCTTGATGGTTCCAGCTCTGGTTCCACCGATAGCTTTTGAATATGACAGTGCAAGATCAAATGCACCACCGGTTGCATCCTGCTCAACAGCGATAAGGTTTGGAACACCACGGCCGTCGATGTATTCACGACGAACGATGTGTCCTGGACCCTTAGGTGCAACTAGGAAAACATCTACGTTAGCTGGTGGCTTGATGAAGCCGTAACGAATAGCAAAACCGTGACCGAAGACAAGTGCCTTACCTGCATTTAGGTTTGGCTCAATCTCGTTTGCGTAGATGTCACGCTGACGAGGGTCTGGTGCAAGAATCATGATGACATCAGCCCAAGCTGCAGCCTCTGCAACAGAAAGAACCTTTAGCCCTGCTTCTTCTGCTTTTGCTTTGCTCTTTGAGCCCTCAGCAAGACCTACAACAACATCAACACCTGAATCTTTTAGGTTCAGTGAGTGTGCATGTCCCTGTGAGCCGTAACCAATTACGGCTACCTTCTTGCCTTGGATAATGCTTAGATCGGCATCCTTGTCGTAAAAGATTTCAGCCACTTGTTTTATCTCCTTGTTTGATTTTTATTACTACTTG
>RFNI01000031.1 GCA_009927245.1 Actinomycetota bacterium
ACACATTGCACCAGAGGCGACCGATGGCGGTCCAATTGCTCTGGTACGCGATTCAGACTTGATTCGAGTCAACATCGCAGCTCGCACGCTCGAACTACTAGTTGAGCCAGAAGAGTTGGCAGCCCGCAAAGCAGAATGGGTGCCACTACCACCTAGATATACCCGTGGAGTCTTGGCTAAGTACTCGAAGCTTGTGCATTCAGCAGCTGAAGGTGCCTATACCGGCTAACGGGTTTTAACCTAAGGATTATTTATGGCTAACGAAGTTCTAACTGGAGCGCAAGCGATAGTTCGATCTCTAGAACTACTCGGGGTTACCGATATTTTCGGTCTACCCGGTGGTGCGATTCTCCCTACCTACGATCCACTAATGGATTCAACCAAGATCAGACACATTCTTGTTCGTCACGAACAGGGTGCAGGTCACGCTGCTGAAGGTTATGCCTCAGCTTCAGGAAAACTTGGTGTCTGTATTGCAACCTCAGGACCGGGAGCTACCAACCTAGTTACTGCAATTGCAGATGCACACATGGACTCTGTTCCACTACTTGCAATCACCGGTCAGGTTAACTCAACTTCTATTGGTACTGATGCTTTCCAAGAGGCAGATATTGTCGGTATCACCATGCCAATTACTAAGCACTCTTTCCTAGTTACCAAAGCCGAAGACATTCCAGGTGTTCTAGCTGCTGCAGTTCTGATTGCAACAACTGGAAGACCAGGACCTGTGCTTGTTGACATCGCTAAGGATGCTCAGAACGGTAAAGCAGAATTCATCTGGCCACCAAAGGTAGATCTACCTGGTTACAAGCCAGTTACCAAGCCGCACGGTAAGCAGATTCAAGCTGCTGCCCAATTGATTAAAGAAGCTAAGCGACCAGTACTTTATGTTGGTGGCGGAATCATTAGAGCAAGAGCAGATAAAGAACTTCTAGAACTAGCCAAGATCATCGGTGCGCCGGTTGTTACAACACTGATGGCAAGAGGTGCTTTCCCAGATTCAGATCCACAGAACCTAGGTATGCCTGGTATGCACGGAACTGTTCCTGCTGTGACAGCACTGCAGCGAAGCGATTTGCTGATTACTCTAGGTGCAAGATTCGATGACCGTGTTACCGGTCAGGTTAAGACATTTGCTGTTGGTGCAAAAGTCATTCACGTAGATATTGATCCAGCTGAAATTGGCAAGATTCGTTTTGCTGATGTTCCAATCGTTGGAGACCTAAAGGAAGTTCTTGCTGAACTGAATGTTGAGCTAGCAAATGACCTAAAGGGAACTAAGCCAGATATCGCAGAGTGGTGGGGCTTCCTAAACGATCTAAGAACTCGTTACCCACTTGGATACACAGAGCCTGAAGACGGAAAGCTTTCTCCGCAGTATGTGATCACACGTATTGGTGAACTATCAGGACCAGAAGCAGTCTTTGCTGCTGGTGTTGGTCAGCACCAGATGTGGTCAGCACAGTTCATCAAATACGAACGTCCTAACTCTTGGTTGAACTCAGGTGGTGCTGGAACTATGGGTTACTCAGTTCCTGCAGCGATGGGTGCAAAGGTTGCTCAACCAGAGCGTTTGGTTTGGGCAATCGATGGTGACGGTTGTTTCCAGATGACCAACCAGGAACTTGCTACCTGTACCATCAACAACATTCCAATCAAGGTTGCCATCATCAACAACTCTTCTTTGGGAATGGTCAGACAGTGGCAGACACTGTTCTATAACTCTCGTTACTCAAACACTGATCTGAACACTGGAACAGACACCATCATGGTTCCTGACTTTTTGAAGTTAGCTGAAGCATATGGCTGTCTTGGTATCCGTGTTGAGAAGGTTGAAGAAGTTGACGCCGCTATCAAGCTAGCCATGGAGACGAACGACCGACCAGTTGTTATCGACTTCATCGTTGGAAGAGATGCCATGGTTTGGCCGATGGTTCCAGCAGGTCTTTCTAACGACGCTGTTCAGTTTGCCAGAGACGAACGTCCAGTTTGGGAAGAAGGGGAGGAAGAGTAATGTCACAGCACGTTCTATCCCTACTAGTTGAAGACCGTCCAGGTCTTCTTACCCGAGTAGCCGGTTTGTTTGCTCGTCGTGGCTTCAACATCGAATCTCTCGCAGTGGGAACTACCGAAGTTGAAGGACTCTCTCGTATCACCGTAGTTGTGAACGTTGATGGTCTTCCACTGGAGCAGGTCACCAAGCAGCTAAACAAGTTGATTAACGTAATCAAGGTGGTTGAGCTAGAACCAGAGACCACCGTTGAGCGTGATCATATGCTGATTAAGGTAAAGACTGACGCCGCTACCCGTTCACAGGTGCTAGAGGCAGTAACCTTATTCCGTGCCCGCGTCATCGACGTCGCGAGCGATGCA
>RFNI01000117.1 GCA_009927245.1 Actinomycetota bacterium
GAACGAGCAACAGCTAGATCGGCATCCTCAACAATGTTCTTTGACCAACGACGACTAATGAACAGTCCAGAGACCAGTAGGTAAATGGCGATTGTTAGAGGAACTGCAATTGAATCCTGGCTGTTCTGGTAACTCACTGGAGAGTAAAGACTCATGATTCCAGCTGCAAAAACGCCAACTATAGAGATGGCAAGGATTCTTAGCGGCAATACTCTCGGAGCAAAAGCGAACTCAGCATTTCCTGTTGACTTGCGAATCCTTGATCTAAGTGCGATGTAAACGGCACCTGTGAGTAAGAACGCGATTGCAGGCAGTTCAATAAGCCAAATGGTTTGAACTTCCCATTGCTGAGCTTTCCGATGATTGCAAGCTGAATCAGAACAGCGCTTGCTGCCCAAGCATCCAAAGTCCTAATTACTGAACGCTTAGTGAAGGTAAAGAGAGCACCAACGATCACAGCCAGAACAGCGAATCTAATGAGTGAATCAGATTCAAAAGTAAGGCCGCTTTGGATTGCTGAAGCCGCTAGTGCAATGCCTGAAACGATGTCAAAGGAACGCTTAGAACCGTCTTCGATCTTGAGTAGTTTGCCAGAAGCAATAAGGAAGTGAATTACCCCGAATAGTGCAAAGGCACCAAAGGTGTAGTTGATGACATTCAGTGAAGTGCTACTCTCCTGCACAAGATAAGCAACTGAAAGACCTGCGACCGAAACTGGGTAGAAGATCCCTTTGAAGCCAGACAGCGACTCATCAATTCGCGAGGCAAGCTTTGAATGCACGAACAAACCAGCACCGAGAATAACCATGAAGACAGCTGGAGTAGCGAAGTCCGCAAACCAGTCCAAGCTCCATGTCTGCGTGCTTAGTGCGAGAAGTGCAGTGAAGAGTAGACCTGCTCTAATCGCAATTAGTCGCTTGGCCATCACTCCGTAGACAGCCAGAACGGTCATTACCATCAGTGTGTATGCGGAAAGAAGTGGGAAGTAGTTCTCCGCGCCAAAGCCAGATGAAACTCCGAGCGCACCGAATGACAAGAAGCCGGCGGCTAGAAGAATGAATGAGCTGTAGGCAAGAGTCTTGCGAAGATCTTCAATTGCTCTAAGCGCTGGGATAAGAGCTAGTGCCATGAAGACCAGACCGAATCCGGTGAGCACTTCTAGAAGCGGAAGCATATCTAGCGCTTCGGTTGTTGGAAGAACATTGCTCAGTTCTCTGAAGAGTGCAATGAAGGTGAAGATTGCAACACCAAAGGTTTGAAGTCCTGAGACAAACTTGCTCTGAATGCCAATACGTTCTCTAAGCAGAGTAAGAGCAACGTTCCAGGCACCTGTTGCTGCAAGAGAGATTGCGAAGCTCAGGAAGATGTTTACTGGTACTAGGTCTTCGCCGCCAAAGATGTCGGAGCTACCGTTAGTGAAGATGTAAATCAGAAGACCACCGAAGTAGACTCCAGAGCTAAAGCGAGCTGCTCTCGGAATCTGGAACACTGCACTTCTAGTTAGCAGAGCAACAGACACAACCATTGTGAATGCAACTAACTCAGAGCTGCTCTTTGGTTGACCATCGAATGCCCAAAGCGACAAGCTGATGCCCCAAAGCACGATTGAACCAACTAGTGAACCAAGTCTCGCTGAGACATCTGCTGAGACTCTAGGAATAAAGGATTGAGCAAAGATCATGACTGAACCAAGAAGAGCTCCAGTCAGAAGTATCGCGAATGAAGAATCACCTGATACCCACTGAGCTGAGTAAGCAACTGCGAATGCTGTCATTGAGAAAGCTGTAGTCCAGATGAAGTTAGCGAGCTTGGTTGATACTTCCCCAGCACTGGTGAACCCGCCGCCAAACTTGTTCAGTAGTGCAGCACCTGTCATCCAGAGCACAGCAGCGATTATTAGACCAACTGGGTCGACACCTAAGAATTCCTGCCCGGCAATACCCTTTGTGAACGGGAAGATCTGAGTGGCGATAGAGCCGGCTAAGAATGCAAGGTAACCAAGAATTGCAAAGATAGAGAACTTGGAAGCTAGAGACAGAGAAACCTGTTCCTTGTTGTGAAGCTCAAGTTGATATTCAGCTTCAGCAATTTCCTTGATAACTTCTTCTGTTTGATCCTTCTTTGCTTTTGGCGGCGCAGGAACAACAGGTTCCTCAAGCCTGGTAAATCTAGCGACTACAACTACTCCAAGAATGGCTAGAGAAAGCATCGCAATCTGGTAACCAGCATGGTTATAGCCATCATTCAGAAGTGTTCCAACGTAGTTGTATGTGAAGAGAATTGAGGAAACTGCAGCACCTACCGGTGCAATGATGAGCCAACCCCAAACTTTGAATCGTCTACCCATCAGCAAGCTTCCAGCTGTAACGATGGCAAGCATGATTGAAACGAATGGAGTGTTCTCTCCATCAGCCCAGGCCTTCGGCAAGATTTCATATCTAGATAACGACTGCAGGCTTATGAAAGTTGTTACGCTGGCAATAATCGCCAATACGTTAGCCAATGCGACAAAGTATTTCTTAGCTTTGATTGCACCAAAGCTAAAGCCAACGGTAAGCGCTGCAACTACACCGACTTTTCCAAGTGCAGGAATCTGGTCCCAGGTAACACTGAAGAAGATTGTTAGTGCAATGGCAATCAAACCAGCCATTACTGTTAGCAACCACTGTGACGTGCTCAGGGTTGGAAGGTTTCTCTCTCTCCTGATAACCGGCGCTTGGACAGCAACTGGCGCTGGTTGGAATCGAGGCTGATCAGATGGAATTCCATTTACAGCCGGGCCACTTTGGTAAACAGTTGTTGAGGAAGCGGTTGAGGATTGTGACGGTGCATAGCTCTGGCCCATTTCGAGAGAGTGTGCCGCACTGGAAGTTCTGGCATATTCACGAATGTCAGCAAATTTCTTCTGAGCCGCAGAGAGGTTCTCCCGTGAGTTTCTGAACTCAATAAGCGTCTGCTCAGTGAACCAGTGCCCACATGAGCACCTGGCCCACTCATTGTTAGTGAATTCTGAACTGTCGAAAAGATCGAGACAAAGCGGTGATCTATAAGTAGTCATGACTACCTCCCCCAAAGTATGTGTTGTTGCCTAGAAACATTATCACCCAATAAGTCTAGGAAATCTTCACTGACATCTGAAAGAAATGCCACTAAGGCAACGTTTTTGTTATGGATGAAAAGCAACCGAAGCCCAAAGCGGGCAGAAATAACCAAAGCACTTAAGCTACTTCAAGTGATTCCTCAACCATGCTGAATTCGAAGTTGCTGACATGTACCCCTAGGCGCATCAAGAGAATGATGGATAGTCGTGCTCCTGAAGACTTCTCATAAGTTTAATTTCTACAAATTGTGGGCAATTAGCCACACCAATTGTTTTCAAAATCTAGAGTGTTGTCTTCTCTATCTGCAAACTCGGTACAGGTCACGTACTTTGAGGCACCGTCACTAAAAGTTCCGTAGTTTGGTTTGAAAATAACCCTAAATTCCTGGAGCGTATCGTCTTCCGTGGATCTGTAAATTCTGAAAAAGGAGCCCTTCGGATAGTCTGGCGAAGCGTTACAAAGTTCTATGTCTTCAAGAAAAGTAACTTTACTGAGGCTCTTCCACTTACCAGCGTCATTTAGTTGCACATCTGCAGTCACATTTCCATAGCCGCTAAAGCATCCAGCTGAAACTTTGAGTGTATGAATGTAGGTTTTTTCGACCCCACACATTTCTTCCATCTTTGGCATGTTCTTGTCTTGGAAATCGAAATAAGCGGTCTCTGTCACTTCTGAATCTGACTCATTGAATTCCTTGAAAGTTTCAGAGAATTGTGACATCAGTTTGTAGAGATCATCTTGTAATCCACCGTTATTTAGCCACACGTCAAGAGCAGAATCGAGAAAGTTGTGCGCAGATTCAACTTGCACAGATGACTTTGGCGAATTTTGGCTTGACGCAGCTATAACATCTTCCATTTGGCTGCAGGCTATTTGTTTATG
>RFNI01000199.1 GCA_009927245.1 Actinomycetota bacterium
CCGATACACAGTCCGGTTGTGCCGCCTGAGAATCGTCCGTCAGTCAAGAGTAATACATCCTTGCCCAAACCTGCACCTTTAATTGCGCTGGTGATAGCTAGCATCTCACGCATACCAGGGCCACCCTTAGGGCCTTCGTAGCGGATAACCACAACATCGCCCTTAGAGATCTTGCCGTCGGTAAGGCCTGCATTGCTGCTGCTTCTCTCTCAAAGACCGAGCAGGGCCGGTAAAGTCCTCTAGATCAAAGCCTGCAGTCTTCACAACAGCGCCTTCAGGAGCCATTGAACCCTTCAGAATGGCGATACCACCGGTCTTGTGAATTGGGTTGCTTAGAGCTCTGATGATCTTGCCATCTGGGTCTGGTGGGTTAATACCCTCTAGGTTCTCAGCAACTGTCTTACCGGTAACGGTCATGCAATCACCGTGAATCAGACCTGCATCTAGCAGAGCCTTCATAACAACAGGTACTCCACCAACACGGTCAACATCAGCCATTACATATCTACCGAAAGGCTTTAGGTCTCCCAGGTGTGGAACCTTATCTGCGATTCTGTTGAAATCATCCAGGGTTAGATCAACTTCTGCTTCCTTAGCAATAGCTAGGAAGTGCAGAACAGAGTTAGTTGAACCACCGAAAGCCATGGTTACTGCAATAGCGTTTTCAAGAGCTTTCTTGGTAATGATGTCTCTTGCAGTGATGCCTGAGCAATCAGGTTAACTACTGCCTCACCTGAACGGTGAGCCCAGTTGTCTCTTCTTCTATCTGCAGAAGGAGGAGATGCAGAGCCTGGAAGGCTCATGCCCATAGCTTCGGCAGCACAGGCCATGGTGTTAGCGGTATACATGCCGCCACAAGCACCTTCACCTGGACAGATAGCCTTTCAATTCTGTCTAGATCTTCAAGGCTCATGGTTCCAGCCTTACAAGCACCAACAGCCTCAAAAGCGTCAATAATTGTTACTTCTTTTTCAGTGCCATCGGTGAGCTTTACCCAACCCGGAGCAATGGTTCCTGCATACAGGAACACAGAAGCTAGATCTAATCTGGCAGCAGCCATCAACATACCTGGCAGTGACTTGTCACAACCAGCCAACAAAACAGAGCCATCTAGACGCTCAGCCTGCATAACAGTCTCAACAGAGTCAGCAATAACCTCACGAGAAACTAGTGAGAAGTGCATTCCCTCGTGACCCATGGAAATACCGTCAGATACAGAAATAGTGCCAAATTCAAGGGGGTAACCCTTAGCAGCGTGGACACCCTCCTTAGCAGCATCGGCTAAACGATCTAAAGAAAGGTTGCAGGGGGTAACTTCATTCCATGAGGAAGCAACACCGATTTGAGGCTTTTCCCAGTCCTCATCCCCCATACCAACAGCTCGAAGCATTCCTCGAGCAGCTGCACGCTCAATACCGTCGGTAACAACCCGACTACGCGGTTTCATATCTTTGGCCATTAGACAAGTTTAGGCGAAATCCCCTGCTCTGGGGCAGTCGGTGCCAATTCTCAGTTAGCCTTAACAGGTGCCAAAACCTCAAGAAGAACTAGATAAGCAGAGCCTTGCTCGCTATACGGATGCTGCAATCAGAGCCAGCCGTGAGGTTATTGCCACATACTCAACTTCCTTTGGCTGGGCAACCAAGCTACTAAAGCAACCAATTCGAACCAGGTTCAGAACATATGGACTAGTTCGAGTTGCAGATGAAATTGTGGATGGTGCTGCCGCCGGTGCGCTGGGTGATAACCGACTAGAAGCAACTTCACAATTAGACAAGCTTGAGCAGGAAACTTATAAGGCAATGCAACTAGGTTTCAGCACCAACCTAATTGTTCACGCCTTTGCTGTCACAGCTAGAGACACCGGCATCGATAGAAAACACATCGAAGCCTTCTATCACTCAATGCGAATGGATCTAAACAAGACCCGTTACGACCACAAGTCCTTCTCAACCTACGTCTACGGTTCTGCTGAAGTTATTGGTCTTATGTGTCTGCAGACTTTCATCCACGATAAAGATTTCAACAACCAAGAACGTGAGACTCTTCGTCTAGGAGCACAGGCTCTGGGAGCAGCTTTTCAAAAGGTGAACTTCCTCAGAGACCTGGCTGCGGACTTCGAACAATTAGGTAGAAGTTACTTCCCATTGGTAAACGTCAATAACTTCAACGAAGAAACCAAGGTTGCACTGGTTACCGATATTCAGAATGACTTGGCCGTTTCAGCAAAGTCAATCAAGCTAATCCCTAAATCAGCTCGTAAAGCAGTTGTCGCAGCGCAACTTCTATTCACAGAGCTAAATGACAAGATTTCACAAACCCCAGCTGAAGAACTAATTAGAACTCGAATAAGAGTTTCTAATCCAAGAAAGTTAGTAATCATCCTCAAAGCTCTGTTAGGAGTTAGCCCCAAATGACCCAAAAGACCGCAATCGTAATCGGTGGAGGTATCGCTGGTTTAGCTACCGCTGCACTTCTAGCTAAAGCTGGAATGAAAGTAAAGCTTTTTGAAGCTAGAGAAAAAGTTGGCGGTCGTGCATACATCTGGGAGAAAGATGGCTTCACATTCGATATGGGTCCTTCTTGGTATCTCATGCCAGATGCTTTCGATCAGTTCTTCAAACTGATGGGAACCACAGCAGATAAAGAACTAGATCTAGTTCGCCTTGACCCTGCTTACAGAACAATCTTCGAAGGTCAAGATGAGCCAATGTTCATGCACGAATCTCTAGAGAAAAACCTTCAAGAGTTTGAAAGCTACGAACCTGGTTCGGCAGCAATGGTGCAAAAGTATTTAGATAGCGCTGAAGAAACCTACCTTCTTGCTAACAAGCACTTCCTATACACAAACTTTGAGAACGCTAAGTCATTCACTCACCCGGATGTTGTGAAGAAGGCTGGAACTTTCATCAAACACCTGCTGACTTCTCTCTATGGCTTCTCAGCAAAGCATGTCAAAGACGAGCGTCTTCGTAAGGTTCTAAACTTCCCTGCTGTTTTCCTAGGTGCATCTCCTTATGACACCCCGAGCATGTATCACTTGATGACTCACATCGACATGAACGTTGGCGTTTTCTACCCTCAAGGTGGTATCTACAAGATCATCGAAGCCGTTGAGAGATTAGCTAAAGCTCACGGTGTTGAGATTCACACCAACTCACCGGTCAACAAGATCAACGTTGATGACAAAGGTCAGGTCAAGGGTGTTCAGGTTGGTAAAGCAACCCACGAAGCAGATGTTGTTATTGCTAACGCAGACCTTCACTTTGTTGAAACACAACTACTTGAACCTAAGTATCAGACCCTTCCACAAAAGTGGTGGGATAAGAGAATCCCTGGACCCTCAGCACTACTTCTCTACTTAGGTGTCAAAGGAAAGATTGACAACCTAGATCACCACACCCTTCTATACACAGATGACTGGGCGACTAACTTTGCTCAGGTCTTCAAGAAGGCTGATGGCAAGAGCAAGGTTGCATCCCCTGCAAGCTTGTATATCTGTGCTCCTAGTAAGACTGACCCTTCGGTTGCTCCAGAGGGTTACGAGAACCTATTCGTTCTAGTTCCTGCAGCAGCTGATCCTTCAATTGGTAAGGGCGGAGTCGATAGAGCAGGAGACCCAGAGTTCGAAGCTGAAGCAGATCGAATCATTCAGCAGATTGCGCACTGGTGCAAGATTCCAGATCTAGCAGAACGCATTGTGGTTAGAAGAACCATGGGACCACAGAACTTCGTAGAAGAACTAAATGCTTGGTCAGGAACTGCTCTAGGCATGGCTCACACTCTTAGACAGTCTGCATTCTTTAGACCTAAGAACAAGAGCAAGAAGGTCAAGGGTCTTTACTACGCAGGACACCACTCAATCCCAGGTATTGGTTTGCCTATGTGTCTAATCGGTGCAGAGCTTGTCTACAAACTCATGATTGATGACAAGTCAGCAGGACCAACACCAAACGAGATCACACCTATTGCTGAAGATGGTTGGAAAGGCTTGAACTAGTGCAGTATGCCTATCTACTAGGACTACTCTTTTCAATCATTGGCTTAGGGCTATTTGATTGGAAGTTCAAACTTGGTTTCTCAACCAATAGGAAAGCAGCAACGCTAGCGACGCTCCTCCCGCTGATTTACTTTCTTCTCTGGGATGGAGCAGGAATTGCTCTAGGTATTTTCTTTAGAGGTGAAACCAGTCACCTAACTGGAATATTGGTTGCACCTGAACTGCCTCTCGAAGAACTGTTCTTCCTATTCCTCTTGAATTACACGACTCTGACTATCTTCATTGCCGTCAAGAGAGTGCTGGCTAAACGATGAACTATCTGGCACTCAACATGGTCTTTATGCTCATCGCTTTCGTTGTCTTGAATGTAATCAACAGAAAGTCTCCTTGGCGAGCAATCAGCTGGACACTTCTGGTTATGTGCCTAGTGACACTGATTTTTGACAATGTAATTGTTGGCCTAGGAATTGTTGACTACGACAGCGACAAGATCAGCGGTCTACTCCTAGGCTTAGTTCCTGTAGAGGATTTTGCATACACAGTAGTTTCAGTACTTGCTGTTAGCTCTATCTGGCACATGATGACAAGGAAGAAGTAATGGAAGCAATCAAGCAGCTCTTCTGGTCTTCCAGACCGGTTTCCTGGATCAACACTGCTTTTCCTTTCGGTGCTACCTATGTCTTTATCAATCACAAAGTTGATCTAACGCTTGTGATTGGAACTTTGTTCTTCCTAATTCCATACAACCTGCTGATGTATGGAATCAACGATGTCTTTGACTATGAGAGCGATCTTCGTAACCCTAGAAAAGGTGGCATCGAAGGAGCATTACTAAACAAGAAGTGGCACAAGCTAACCCTGTGGTCATCGACTCTTCTCTGCGTTCCTTTCCTCGTTTATCTCTATGCCATTTCAGATTTGAACTCAGCTCTCTGGCTCACTCTTTTTGTCTTCACAGTCATCGCATACAGCGCTCCTAAACTGCGTTTCAAGGAGCGTGGTTTCCTAGATTCACTAACCTCATCTAGCCACTTCGTAGGTCCAATGATCTACGCGCTCTCGCTCTCTGGTGTTGACCTCACCGAGCGTCCAGTGCTATCAAGCATCCTTGCCTTTACTCTATGGGGTATTGCATCACATGCATTTGGTGCTGTCCAAGACGTTAAGGCAGATAGAGAAGCGAGCATCTCCAGCATCGCAACCATGATTGGTGCTAAGGCAACTGTCTGGTTTGCATTCATCTCATACGCTGCTGCCGGTGTTCTTGTTCTAAACACCATCTGGCCAGGACCGCTTGCTGCAATTGCTGCAGTCCCATACCTACTAATCCTCACCCCGTATCTAAACATCACTGATGAGAATTGCGAGAGAGCTAATAAGGGTTGGCGCAGATTTATCTGGTTGAACTTCTTTGCTGGGTTTGTGGTTTCACTGATTCTGATTTCTTCAGCCGTGTTTAACTTGCCCTAGCCATCCAGTCGATCAAATACTCTTTTCTAAACCCAGAAGCACAGTGGTGGCAACTGTATAGACGCTTTGGTCTTTGATATCTAAAGTGCTCATGCCCATTAGGGCAGAGACCTCGGTAAGGCGCATAGGCTTTAGCAATCTCGTTACCGGTATAAGTTTCATTACGATAACCGATTCGTTTAGCGGTCGCTAACCACTTCTTACCATGACCTTCTTTAGGGCCAACAAGAGCATGTGCAATCTCATGCTTTACGGTCTGCATAACATCATCAATTGAATGAACCAGAGCAAGATACTTACTGACTGTAATTCTCTTGTCGTTATAACTACACAATCCAGCTCTTCTTCTGCCACTGTCAAAACCAAAGGACCACTCTCTATCTTCTAGATGCTCGAGCATCTCGGTTTCAGCTAAAGCACGAAGGTAGTCCCACCGGTCAGCAACCAGTCTGAGCTTCTTCCCACCCTGACTGGTTGATTTCTGAACAAAGCCAAAGTCTTCTAGCGCTGCCACAAGAGATAACTGACTCACATAGGCTTTAACAGACACCCTGCCAAGTTTGAGTTCATCAAATGAATAGTCCAGAACAGCTCTAATCGCCTCAGCTACCCAAGCCATGGTCCCAGCGTCCCTCTGTTCGACAACCAGCACAGCTCCAGGGCCTGTTTCCTTGAAATCAGTCAGGCTTACTTTGGCTATCTCAACGAATCCCTCGCGTCTAACTAGCCACACATTCTCTTCGAGCGCTAGCAATTGCAGCCCAGATCTGGTCAATGCTGGGGTCTTTAGGCTCAAGGTGTCTAACATTTCATCCAAAGGCTAACCCCAACCCACGTGTTTATTGGGCTTAATTCCCTGCCTGTTGAAAACTTTTTACTGTGTATAAAGAAATGCCGTTTGTTTTCAGTTGGTTAACCTTGTGTTTGCCACGCCAAAATCACTGAAAATCTTAGGCGTTTGCCAAGAACCTAGACGCCTTCACACTCCAGGTAATACCCAGGAAACATTCCGCACTTCAAGGGTGGCAGGATCTGAGTTGCTGATGACTAAGTCTCAACGATAGCTACTTCAGCATTTGTTATAACTTTGAGACTAGTTGCTTACGAGTAGACCCATCAGGGAACAATAGAGTTATGCCGTTCAACTAACCTGAAAGGCATAAAATGAAGAACACTCTATCTAACTTGGCAATTATCTTTGCTGGGGTTTCACTGCTATTGTTCCCGCCATTCTTTGGGCTCGCAGCATTCATATTGGCAATTATTGGATTGGTCAAGAAAGAATCTCGCGGAGTACTTGCTCTGATTCTTTCAATCGTCTTACCAATCGCTGGAATGGTAATCGGCGCGCTTGTCTTTACAAGCATAGCTACCATGAACTAATTAGAGTAGAAGTTCAAATGGTGCTGGAGTTTTCTCCAGCACCATTTTCTTACTTCAGCTCTCTCAACCACTTACTAGCGTTCTTAGCTGAACCCTTAACCTGTTCAAGCCTCACCGCCACGAATCCAATAAGCCCTGCTAGGAGGAGCAATCCAATAACCACACCAGCTGATTCAAGCGCAGTCATTCTTGTCCACAGCAATGGAATTACTGTAACGACCAGTGAGATACCACCAGGTACGAAGAAGCCGGCAAGCTTTCGAACTGATCCAAGCAGCAAGAAGACTACTGAGACACCGAGCACAATTGCTAGTCGGGTCCAGTCTGCTGCTGTTGCATCCTCAGCACCTGTACCAAGCTTTCCAATGACTCCAAACAAGGTTGGAAGCAATGCGATAAGTGCTGGAACACCGATGTAGATCAGGGAGTTCATCTGAAGCTTGAATGTAGCTCGAAGGCCAGCAAGGATTCCGTAGATGACCAAACCAATGAATAGCGCTTGAAGTTCGAACTTCGTTCTGTCATCACTTACCTGCGTGATTGACTGCCAAAGGATAGGCAATACAGTCACAGTTAGGAAGGTTCCGCTAGCAAGGGCGATACCTAGGTTTCCAATTCGAACACCAACTGTCAGCAAGACACAGGTAGCCACGATTAGCCCCATGGCTTCAATCATCTTGAACTGAGACACTCCAGTGAAGTCCGCGCTTACAACTGAATAGACTGCGAGGACCCAGGTACGAGCAAGACTGCCAGCGGTAGTCCTTGGCGAATAATGCTCTTCCAACGATCTGAATAGAGTTCAGAGAGTTTAGGCACAACTGTTGCAAATCCAGCAGCCGCAATTAAACCGATTAGCTCGTTTGCAAATTCTGTAGCGCCTGGTGCAGCTCTAAGAATCAAAGCGGTTCCAGCAAAGGCTAGTTGAATTGCAGCAATCAGAGATGCGTAGATAGCAACCGGTGCTTTGAATCTTCTAATGAACACTGCTAGTGCAGCAAAGGCAACAGCAGCCACAATCATCATCTTGTATTCAGTTTCAGCCTCTGTTGCACTGATGCCTGTGTATCGGTAACTGCTTAGGTAAAGGAGCACTGAGCTAATCAACATTGGAACACGAGTGAACCTAGGCTCTCCCAAATATGTTCCTCTGCTCATAAACAAAGCCACAACTGCAAGACCTAGCGAGACAAGCATCTCTGTGTACACAAGAGCTGGGTTAATCTCATCTCCCGACCAGATAGACGAAATAGGAGCAAACAGCAGTGAAAGACCTACAGAAACTGGAAGTATTATCGGCCAACCAAGCTTGTCGAAGCTGTAGTTGATCTTCTTCAGAACAAAGGTGGTCAGAACGTAGAAACCAAGTGCTCCAACTAGGAATAACAAGTCAATGGTGATTCCACGGTTGTTGATTAGGTTATCCGCAACAATGTAGAAGGTTGTTAGGACACCAGCTGCGTAACCAGCGAATGCTTGAACTGGGCTCTTCCTAAAGAATGCTGTGATGTATGAGAGAACAGCTATTCCTGCAAAGTAGACAGCAGTCCACAAACTCAAATACATAATCAGCCAGAGGAACAGGAATCCACCAGTTGCCGCCTTGGCTTGAATGAGCGCGAGGAATCCGAATACCCAGATGATCGGAATA
>RFNI01000024.1 GCA_009927245.1 Actinomycetota bacterium
TTCAAATCGGATAAGACCGGTGGAACTACAGTCTCTCTAGAACTACCGCTTATTTAGGCTGAGCGACGTGCGCGAGCGTACTTACGCTTTAGTGACTTACGCTCGTCTTCGCTTAGACCGCCCCAAACACCATTGTCCTGGTTCTCTTTGATGGCGTACTCAAGGCAGTTAGCTGTTACCTTGCAATCGCGGCAGATAGCTTTAGCTTGTTCGATCTGGTCTACTGCTGGGCCTGTGTTGCCTACTGGGAAGAACAGTTCTGGGTCTTCTGTTCTACAGCGAGCTTCGGTTAGCCATGGCAGTTCCATATATTTATGTTCCTTAGATCGAATAACAGGGGAAGCGCATCACAATAAAGGCAAATCTTGGAAGATTTCTTGGTTTATTCGCGACCGCGACTAGACAATTTTCCCACAGCGAGGGGTCGTTTGTAAATAGGCATTTAGGCTTGGAACTATGGGCAAAATCAAAATTCAGACCACTCTTAGGGCTATTTCGGTTGCATTTTTTCTAGAAGCTCTAGTCCTTTTTGTTGCCACGGTGGCCATCATCTGGGGAATGACCACAAGCCAGGCTGGAGCGTTGCTTACTAACTCCGCATTGGTCGTTTTAACCCTCTCAGCAGGCGTTTGGCTGACCTTTGCAGGTATTGCCATTACCAAGGGTAAAAGATGGGCTAGAAGCGCTGGAGTCTTCTGGCAGCTGATTCAGCTAGCCATTGCGCTAGGAACCTTTGAGGCAAGCCTGCTAGGTGGCTTTGCTATAGCTCTGCCATCACTAGCGGTCTTATTTACCCTGTTTAGCTCTGAGGTTGTCAAAGCTACTTCAGAATCTAAATAGCCAAGACCTTACGGAGCATGGCCACGTGGCCAGTTGCCTTGACGTTGTATAGGGCGTGCTCAATCTTGCCCTTTTCGTCAATTACGAAGGTAGATCTAATCAAACCCTCATAAATCTTCCCGTACATGCTCTTCTCACCAAAAGCTCCATAGGCCTTGATTACCTTCATGTCTGGGTCACTGAGGAGATCAAACTTTAGGTTCTCAGCCTTACGGAACTTGGTTAGTTTGGCTGCATTGTCAGGGGAAA
Source organism: Actinomycetota bacterium (assembly GCA_009927245.1). Classification (GTDB taxonomy): domain Bacteria; phylum Actinomycetota; class Actinomycetes; order Actinomycetales; family Microbacteriaceae; genus Rhodoluna. The sequence continues at coordinate 1,090 of RFNI01000024.1, forward strand.
CACCTAGAACCACGTAGCCAGCCTTCTTCAAAACTGACATGTTCTCTTGGAAATCACAGGCCTGCTTGGTGCAACCTGGGGTTGAAGCAGCTGGGTAGAAATACAGAATTACTCTGCTTCCCTTGAACTCAGCCAGTGAAACAGGCTTCTCATCTTGGTTAGTTAGTTTGAATGCGGGGGCTTTAGAGCCAACAGTTAGTTCAGTCATGGCTCTAATCTAATCAAAGCCACGGCAAGTGCAACTTTGTAACGCACCTAGATAACTGCTATTCTTGGAAATCGTTGCCAAAA
>RFNI01000154.1 GCA_009927245.1 Actinomycetota bacterium
TTTGCTTGGAAGGGTGAAAGCCTAGAAGAGTATTGGTGGTGCACCGAGCGTATCTTCGACTGGACTGAAGAAGCTATGGCTGAAGGTGCTGATTACATCGGCCCAAACATGATTCTTGATGATGGTGGAGATGCAACTCTTCTTGTTCACAAGGGTCGTGAATTCGAACTAGCTGGTTCAGTTCCACCAGCAGGTGTTGAAGATAACGAAGAGTATCGCGTAATTTTGAACCTTCTTGCTGAGCAGTTCAAGATCTCTAACAATAGATTCACTCGCATCGCTGAAGAAATCTACGGTGTTACCGAAGAGACCACAACAGGTGTGAAGAGACTTTACGAAATGCTAAAGCGTGGAGAACTACTTTTCCCTGGCATCAACGTGAATGACTCAGTTACCAAATCCAAGTTTGATAACAAGTATGGAATTAGACACTCACTACCTGATGGTCTAAATCGTGCAACTGACATTCTTATCGGCGGTAAGACTGCTTTCATTGCAGGTTACGGAGATGTTGGTAAGGGTGCCGCTGAAGCCATGCGTGGTCAGGGTGCTCGAGTAATCATCTCTGAGGTTGACCCAATCTGTGCTCTGCAGGCAGCTATGGATGGTTACCAGGTAACAACTATTGATCGCGTTGTTTCAGAAATCGACTTCTTTGTAACTGGAACTGGTAACGCAGGAATTATTAGACCTGAGCACATCGAGAAGATGAAGCACCTTGCAGTTATTGCCAACATCGGTCACTTTGATAATGAGATTGACATGGATGGCATCGCTCGTATGCCTGGTATCAAGAAGATTGAAGTCAAACCTCAGGTTCACCAGTGGGAGTTGCCTAACGGTAAGTCAGTTCTTATTCTTTCTGAAGGAAGATTGATGAACCTTGGTAATGCCACCGGTCACCCATCTTTTGTCATGAGCACATCGTTTAGCAATCAGGTACTAGCCCAGATCGAGCTATTTACCAAGAGGTCGGAATACCCAATCGGCGTCTACATCTTGCCTAAACACCTAGACGAGAAAGTTGCTCGTCTGCACCTTGATGCTCTTGGAGTTGAACTGACCCAACTTTCAAGTGACCAGGGAAGATACATCGGAGTGGAGCCACAGGGCCCATTCAAGCCAGATCACTACAGGTACTAGAAAGTTCTTTAGATGTTCAAAATTCTTATAGTTGAAGACGATGACGCTCTTCGCGAGACGTTAGAAATTGGTCTACGTTCAAATGGGTTTGACGTTTGCCAGTCAGCCACCGGTACTGATGCAATTCCAGTATTCGAAAAGCACAAACCAGATCTAGTTCTACTAGACCTGATGTTGCCTGGAAAGAACGGCATTGAGATTTGCCACGAACTTCGTCAAACCTCAGGCGTTCCAATAATCATGCTGACAGCTAGAACAGATGACAATGACATGATTCGTGGTCTTGAAGCTGGCGCTGATGACTACGTCACCAAGCCATACAAGATTGAAGTTTTGGTTTCTAGAATCAAGGCACGTCTTCGCCCAATCAAGCAGGTCCAGCACACCATCATCAAACTTGGCCCTATCGAGATAGACACACTTAGCCACGAAGTTCTTAGGAACGGCAAGAGAGTTTCGCTTACTCCACTTGAGTTCAAACTGCTTCTTACTTTGGCATCTCACCCTAACGAAGTCTTCTCAAGAGAGATGCTTTTGGAGCAGGTCTGGGAATACACATACAAAGCTGACACTCGTCTAGTTAACGTGCACGTTCAGAGACTTCGTTCAAAGATCGAAGAAGACCAAGAAGATCCAAAGCTAGTGCTAACCGTTCGCGGTTGGGGCTACAAAGCTGGGCCAGAGTAAATGTTCATCGGCCGCATCTATAAGGCGGCTCTAGGCCGATTCAGGTCTTCGCTGCAGCTAAGAGCACTCGCATACACAGTTGCTCTTTCTGGTTCTGCGCTGGTTCTTCTAGGTGGAGTGCTCAGTTTTTCAATCGGCAATGGTTTATTTAGCACTAGAACTGAACAAGCTGAGCTAGAAAGCCACCGCGCAACATTTGCAGTGTCTAGAGTTTTTTCTGGTGTCACTGGAGCAAATCAACAGCAACTCTCCAAAGCAATTGCGGAAGTTGTTCCTGAACTTGAATCAATTGGTGTCTCACAAACCCGCCAGGTTGCTTTCCTTTACTCAGGGCCAAAGAATTCAAAGCAATACAGCAGCCCAAAATCTACAAACTTTGACCTATCTCTAATCACTACTGAGTTCAGAGCACGCGTGTTAGCAACTGAAGATATCGAGAGTCAGACAGTTCAGATTTCGCGTGGTGGTGAGTCTATTCCCGCAATTCTGATTGGTCAGAGGTACGAAGTCCCTAAGGGTCATCCCTACGAGTTGTATTTGGTCTATGACATGTATAACGAGCAGCAGACTCTTGGCTTTGTGCAGAGAACTCTAGTTCTTGGTGGTCTAGTGACGTTGATGATTATTGGTTTCTTCTCTTTCTTGGTTACCAGCTGGTTGGTAAGACCGGTTCGTGATGCTGCTGAGGTGAGCGAGTTCATCGCTGCTGGAGATCTAGATAGACGTTTACCAGTTAGAGGCAGTGACGTTATTGCCGTTCTTGCTACATCTTTCAACCACATGGCTGACAGCTTGCAAGAAAAGATCAAGGCAATGCGCCAGCTCTCAACCATGCAGCAACGCTTCGTATCCGATGTATCCCATGAACTGAGAACTCCGCTGACAACAATGAAGCTAACTGCTGACTATCTTTACTCTGAGAAAGAGAACTTTGACGACTTGAGCAAGCGCTCAGTTGAGATCATGCACTCCCAGATGGATCGCTTCGACCAGCTGCTAGCCGACCTTCTTGAAATCTCTCGATACGATGCCGCTGGAGTGAAGCCTCAGTATGAAGTCCATGATCTAAATGGAATCGTTGGCTCTGCTCTTGAATCAATCCAGCAGTTTGCAGATTCCAAGGGTGTCTATCTAGAAGTTGAAATTCCTTCAGGTGCCGTCCAGTGTGAAGTTGACGTCATAAGAATCGAACGTATTCTGAACAACCTACTCACCAACGCAATTGAACACAGCGAAGGTAAGCCTGTGAAGATTCGCGTAGCTCAGAACGAGACTGCAGTTGCAGTTAGCGTTACCGATCAGGGCATTGGTATGAATGATGCTGAACTCGCTCAAGCATTCAACAGATTCTGGAGAGCTGACCCATCTCGGAAGAGAACAACCGGTGGAACGGGTCTTGGTCTTGCGATATCAATTGAAGACGCCCAACTTCACAACGGTGTCCTAGAGGTAACAGCTGCACCTAACCTGGGAGCATGCTTTAGATTGACCCTGCCTAAGCGACAGGATGTTGCTATCGAAGATTCTCCACTGAAACTAGCTCTCGAGACTGAGAACTAGTTTTCAACAGTTAGTCAATAAACCGCAATCTATATCAAAGTAATGTCCAGTATTTGTTCTGTGAACGAACTCTTGAACTTCTTTTTACCAACTCCGTGCATAAGCTGTGAGAAACCAGGCAGTCCATTCTGCCTAAAGTGCCAAGCAAGATTTCCAACAAGCGCACAAACGTCAAACAGGTTAGGAGTCAGCGGTTTTGCTTTCTGTGAATACGGGGACCTGTCAGCAAAGATCATCAACGCAATCAAAGAATCTGGTCAGACAAGTTTGATAGGGCCGATTGCTGGTTTGATGGCTAAAGATTGGCCCAAAGAAATTTCGAACCCAACACTCATTCCAATACCTTCTTCAAGTAAGAACTATCGCAAACGTGGATACCAACACATTTTGAAGCTAACTGCAGCATTAGAAAAACGAATACCGGAGGCCAAGAGCGTGTCCCTGCTTCGGTCTGTTGGGGACCGCGAAGACCAAGCGAGCCTTACTCCCGCTGATCGCCTGACCAACCTGCAGGGAGCTTTCAGTGTTGATCTGAGAGGCTTCAAACCAGGGGAGTCCCCAATAGTTCTAGTAGATGACGTAATTACCTCAGGGGCAACGGTTCAGGCTGCACAGAGGGCTCTGGAGGAAGCTGGGGTAATAGTGGCCGGCTTCTGTGTATTTGCCGAAACAAGGCCTAGAACTAGGTGAATATGGGTCAAAATCAGAGGTGGCTGGCTCAGTCTAAGATGGTAAGGACAACCTGAAAAGCGTTTGGAGTTCATTTTGGCATCAATTATTGACCGTCTGCTACGTGCCGGTGAAGGCAAAGTTCTAGCCAAGCTGCGCACTATTGTCTCTCAGGTTAATGACCTTGAAGAGAGCTTCTCAGGACTAACTGACGAAGACCTCCTTCACGAGACTGCCACCTTGCGCGATCGATACATCGCCGGCGAGACTCTAGACGAATTACTACCTGAAGCTTTCGCTGCCGTCAGAGAAGCTTCTAAGCGAACTCTTGGTATGCGTCATTTTGATGTTCAGATCATGGGTGGTGCAGCTCTTCACCTAGGCAACATTGCTGAAATGAAAACCGGTGAGGGTAAGACTTTGGTTGCGACCCTTCCTGCCTACCTAAATGCAATTGCTGGTCGCGGTGTTCACGTAATCACCACCAACGACTACCTAGCTGAGTATCAGGGTGAATTGATGGGTCGCGTTTACCGTGCCCTTGGCATGAGCACTGGAATCATCATCTCTGGTCAGAACCCAGATAAGCGAAGAGAACAGTATCTGGCTGACATCACTTATGGAACCAACAACGAATACGGTTTTGACTATCTGCGCGACAACATGGCACAGAGTGCTGGAGATATAGTTCAGCGAGAACACTTCTTCGCAATCGTTGACGAGGTTGACTCGATTCTTATTGATGAAGCCAGAACTCCGCTGATTATTTCTGGTCCTGCATCAGGAGAAGCAAACCGTTGGTTCACTGAGTTTGCCAAGATTGCTGAAAAGCTACAGCCAGTAGTTGACTACGAAGTTGACGAGAAGAAGCGCACAGTTGGAATTCTTGAGCCTGGTATTTCTAAGGTCGAAGACTACCTAGGAATTACAAATCTTTATGAGTCTGCAAACACTCCGCTGATCTCATTCCTAAACAACTCACTAAAAGCGAAGTCTCTTTTCAAGAAAGACAAAGACTACGTCGTAATGAACGGTGAGGTCATGATCGTTGACGAGCACACCGGTCGTATTCTCGATGGTCGCCGTTACAGCGAAGGTGTTCACCAGGCTATTGAAGCTAAAGAAGGTGTTCAGGTAAAAGCTGAGAACCAGACTCTAGCTACCGTAACCTTGCAGAACTACTTCAGGCTATACAAGAAGCTTTCAGGCATGACCGGTACTGCAGCAACTGAAGCTGCAGAGTTCATGAGCACATACAAGCTCGGTGTTGTTCCTATTCCAAC
>RFNI01000145.1 GCA_009927245.1 Actinomycetota bacterium
ACCGAACTCTTCGCGCAGCGACATAAGTCCTGGCATCTCGTTTTCGGCTAGTTGGATCTGTTTGCGTCCGTAGTCAGCAAGGGCAATGTCTGCGACTTTGTAGTCGACACGGGTTTCAGTTGAATTATTCACAGGCTTCATTGTCTCTATTATCCCCGTTTCCGGTTCGTTATAAAACCCCGAGACTAGCTACGGATTAGGGACAGAACTTCATCCCTGAGCGATTCCATGGTGCTCTGGGTCTTAGCCTCAACGTTTAGGCGAAGTAATGGCTCAGTGTTAGATGCTCTAACGTTCAGCCACCACCAGTCCCCTGCTGAGTCAGTACCCGAAATAGTGATGCCATCGAAGTGGTCAATCGTGCTGGAATCAGCAAATCTTCCCTCAACCTTGGCCTTAGCCGCTGGAACATCCTCAACTCGAGAGTTGATCTCCCCGCTTAGGAAGTATGGGTTGTATTGCTTAGAGATAGCCGAAAGGCTCTCAGGCTGTGAACCAAACTCTGCCAAGACGTGCATCGCAGCGAGCATGCCGTTATCTGCTCCCCAGAAATCTCTGAAGTAGTAGTGAGCTGAGTGCTCACCACCGAAGATGGCGTTGGTCTCAGCCATGCGGTCCTTAATCAACGAGTGACCAACTTTGGTGCGCTCACCCTTAGCCCCGTCTTCAGCAATTACTTCGGCAACTACTCGAGAGGTAATCAGGTTGTATAGGACTGTAATGTCACTTGATTCACCTAGCGCTTTCACTCTGGCAATCTCACGACGAGCAACCATTGCAGCAACAGCACTTGGTGTTACCGGATCACCGTTCTCATCGATAACGAAACAACGGTCAGCGTCACCATCAAAGGCAAGACCGAGGTCAGCCTTGTGTTCAACAACTGCCTTTTGCAGGTCAACGAGGTTAGCTGGCTCAAGTGGGTTGGCTTCGTGGTTAGGGAAAGTTCCATCCAACTCGAAATACATGTCAATAATTTCAATCGGAAGTGCTGGAAGTCCCGCTGCAGTTGATAGTACTGCTGGAACAGTTAGTCCACCCATACCGTTAGCAGCATCAACAACAACTCGCATCGGCTTGACATTGCTTAGGTCAACAAGCTGACGAAGATAAGCAGCGTAATCTGCCAAAACATCCTTGTTAGAAAATGTGCCAGGTGTTTGAACCTCAGGGATGCCATCGGTTAGATAAACCTTCGCGCGATCACGAATAATAGCAAGCCCGGTATCCAAACTGATTCCGCGAGCACCCGCACGAGAGAACTTAATACCGTTGTATGTTGCAGGGTTGTGGCTAGCAGTAAACATGGCTGCTGGAAGATTTAGTGCACCGGATGCGAAGTAAGATTCATCGGTTGAACATAGACCAATTGAAATGACATTTGCTCCACGCTTCTGAGCACCTCTAGCAAAAGCCTCTGCAAAGAGCGGAGAAGAGTCACGCATATCGTGTCCAACAATCACAGATTGTCCAGCTGCCTCTAACTCATCAACAAAGCCAGCAGCAAGTGCTTCAACAACAGCTGCAGTTAAATCAATGTCTACTAGTCCACGAACATCATATGTTTTGACAATGGCATCCCAATTAACGCTCACGATTTCCCTTCGATCAACTAGACAAGAATACAATGGCATCATGTTAGACCGAGCCAGAGCCCAGCGTTCTAGAGACCGCCACGGGCGTGGCATTCGTCATTCTCTATCTGGTTCCCTATACAAAACAGGTGCTTCAACCTCAGATCAATTCTCGGGAATAATCGCTAGCACCTGTGACTACCTAAGAGAAACCTGGCCTAAAGAGCTAGGTAACCTCAACTGGCGAATCATGGATGCACCAGTACTTGGAGTGAACTCCACCCACGTGCGCAGATGGTCAACTAGAGCAGAGACCATGACCATCGTCATATATCGACTGCCGATTCTTCGTTTAGATAACCTTCAAGGCGCTAACTCAAATGCTGACCGAGTGAGAATCGAACACTATGTCTTTGAGGCAGCAGCACACCTAATCGGAAAAGAACCTTGGGAACTAATCTTTGGAGATGACTCCGAGAACTAGTGGACGTTAATCCAAACCTGTCCACCGAGATTCTTCTCATCCAACACTGGAAGTGTGGCAATCCTGCCATCAACGTCCACTACGAGGTTTGAGTAAACCGGTTGAGTAGTCGGGAAGATTCCAATTGATTGGCCACTCGGTGCAAGCAGGACAATCTCTGCACCGGCAGCAATGTTGCGTTCAATTGTTATCTCACCAAACTTCAAAGAAACCTGAGTTGCCTCTGAGCTTGGATTGGCAATCGATAACTTACTGATTCCAGCTTTAGGCACGGCAAGGTATCTAGGCGAGGTGAAACCTTCAGCAGGATTGATCCAGGCGAAGTCGGTGTATGCATCATCCCCGACTCGGCTTCGAACCAAACGGATACTTGAGAACACTTCCTGATCGGAACGTAAGTATCCTACGTAGTCACCATCAGCCAAACCGTTGATGCCAAAGTCAGTAACTTTACCCGCAGGAGCGGTGACAGAAACAACTGTCCCAAACGTTTCTTCATCTGTTCCAAGAACTTCAAGAGTGATCTGAGCATCTTTATCGCCAGGAACAAACACTCTTAGGTTTTGCCTCACATCTGAATACTTGTCATCAAGTTTTCTTAGTTTTGCGCTATCCATCGCTCTTCTAATCAGGATGCCTGGGAACACACTTTCCTTCTGAGCTACCCCAGTTGGATAGATGTAATCAGCACCAGAAGCTTTCAACCCTCGAACAGCTTTCTGCTGGATTAGAGCTGTCACTGATCCACCGAAACTCTTTTACGTGAACAGCCATTGACTCTGATCTGAAGACAAACGAGCCAAAGGAATAACCTCTGTGCTCCCCGCAGGAACTGCAATTCCGGAGAGTCCAGCGCTATTAGAAATTCCGTTCTCGGTAAAGATCTCTAAATCAACTGTTGCATCAACTGCTGTTGGGTTAGTCAGAATCAAAATCGCCTCACGGCCAACAGCAACAGATCCACCGACTAACCAAAGCTCACTCTGTGAACGAAGGCAAGGTGCACCTAGCAGCCCCTTGATCTTCTTATCGCCTAGATACTGCAGCTGGCTTGCGGTTAGGAGCATTGAACCTTGGGAAGCCTTTCCAGTACTGTCTGAAATCGTCAACGATTGCGCCTGCTTGATTCTTTCCCACTGGTCTTGCCTAATCCCGTAACCAGTCGTCTGTTTTCCAGCTAAGCCTTTAAGTTTGGTTCCGCTAGCGCCGCTGTAGGTCAGAGCGACGGCGGTTGAGCTTAACCGTGAGAACTTAGAAGTTGAAGTTCCAGAAGAACCACCGGCTGTGAAAGCAGAGCCAGAGCAGGTGAGAGTGAGATCTTTAGCGCTAACTACTCGCTCCGCTGATTCGACTTTGCCAGTCGAGAGCTCAAGCACACCTGGCGCATACAAATACATACCAACAAATGCGGCTGCAACAACTAAGGCTCTAAGGATTCGAATAATCATTACTCGTTCTCCTCTGCAGTGAAACTCTCAACTGGTGAAAGCTGGGTCTGTTTCTTACGTCCTCTAGAAGTTGGCAGGGCTAACAACATGAATCCAACTAGAACGCCAAGTTGCACTCCCTTGGTAATTGACCAAAGCGGAAGTTCCGTCTTGCCTTGCACTGAGACTTCTCTCACCCTCCAAAGCTGGCCGAACTCTGTAACACCAACTTCTTCCAATTGAGGAACTGAGTTGAGCGCAACACCTAAGTCACCGTTGCCGTCGCGATGGGGAACGACAACATAACCTATTCCTGATTTCTTGAAACTGTCTGTCAGGTTCTTACCGTTGGCCGAAACCAAAGTAGCGACCAGGTTAGCAATCAAATCCTGATCTGGAGAATCCTTGAGAGTTCCAGAATTCAGAGCACTTAGTCGATAGGCGGTGGATATCGTGTCTAGACGAACTCCGTCAGGCCAAATGACTTCTGCTCTGAAGTGCATATCCTCATCGCTGGTAATGACAAGAAGCTTCAATGGACTTCCTGCTGCGGCTTCAGCGGTAACAATCGCAGGTATGTTTCTTGCTTGACCGAAACTAACTTCACTGACACTGAGCGCAGAGCTGACAGCAAGTGGCCCCACTACAGCCAAACCAGCGACACCAACAACCAAAGCTCTTATCCCATTGCGAGTTAACGACTCAAGCCAAAGAGCCATAGCGACTAGAACCGTTAAAACCAAGAGCATTAGCGCCGGTGCAGTTGAGTTCTGAACAGTTAGTGTCGGGTCAACAAAAATAGATCCAACTCCACCACCAGTGAAACTAACTCCAGAAATAAAAATTAGATTCGCGAAAGCAACAAATGCAATAAACCAGGCAAGCAATATTCCCTTGGCTTTGCCAGTAGCGACAAGAATGCAAAGCCTAGGAAACCAAGTGCTGCCCAGCCTAAGAGATGATCTCCACCGATTACTTGGTCTAACAGAATCTTCTTCTCAACCGGAATTGCAATCGTTGGATCCGCGAGGATACCTAACCAGTTGTCGTTTCCTAAAATCTGGAACAGCCAGTAAGGCAGCACTAATGCAGCAGTAGGCAGTGCGATAAACAACAATGAACCAACTCGCTTGAATGCAATCACCGCAAAGACAAACCCGATAACAGCAAGTGCAAG
>RFNI01000244.1 GCA_009927245.1 Actinomycetota bacterium
GCACCGGCGGTTGCTTCATATTTCCTTGTAACCGACAAAATCAAGATTCCGTTGGACTGCACCAAAGCGACAACTCTTGGTTTCAAGTGTGAGAAGGCTGTTGCAACTCCAGCTACACAACTAGATGCACTAACAACTTCACGACTCACGCCAGCAACTACTGGAATATCTCCTCTGATTGTCAATGCCGATGGCACCAGGTATTTGATTAGCGCAGGAGAAAAGCACGAAGTACTAGACGATATCTCACTAGCTGATAAAGCGATAACAACTAGAACACCTTCTCCATTGACACTAAACACATTTAGTTATCTGCCCTGGGGCGCTCCGATTGCTAAAGACGGCAGCTTGTTTGTAAATCGAGACCTCAAGCGTGAGGGTGTAATAGTTGATGGCAAGTATTTTGACATCAAACCAGAAACAAGAGCAGATGCTGATTTCACTAAATGGTTTAGAGCATCAACTGGAACACTTAGCTCAATCGGTCTAAGCACAGTTGCAGCTCTCAACCCAATCACCTCACTTGTGATTGATGAGGATTCAGTTAAATGGACCTTGAGTGACACAGGTTGGATAAAGGTAACCGATAACTCGGAGTGGACCAAGCAGGCAACTCTTATTACAAATGCCGCCTTGCGAAAACTTCCTATCAGTGAACAAATCGTCACCGGAGATAACTTTGTTCGAGCCAAAGGCCAGAACACCATCTATCTACTAGACGAAGGACAGATCAGAGCAACCTATAACGCAGCCGACCGAGAGATATTTGGAGTGGGACTTTCAAATGCAGTGCCGGTAAGTATTGCACCTAGCTCGCTGAACCTGATTCCTAAGAGCGTGATGATTCTTCCTCCAGGAACTGTTGTGAAGAACAAGAAGACCAATGTAGTTGGAATCATCGAAGGTGGCAGCAGGATGGTCACTCTAGGTGAGACATCAATGCAACTGACTCTGCCAGCCCCAAGGCCACTTACATCGCTTCAGCTCGTTGGCTACCACGATCTCGAAGCGCTTGGTTCATTCAAGGTCAAGTGCGATGGGGATATCTTCCTTGTTTCAGACTCTCAACTTCATTCAATTCCAGTTGCAACTGCTAGGGAATACCCTGGCCGAGCAACAGTGCTTAGCCCAGAAACCTGTTTGCTGATCAGTCCTTCACCTAAGCAATTCAGCCAATACATAGGTCTTCGAACAACCGATGCTAAGACTAAGAAAACCTCATACAAAGCATTCAAGGTGATCAAGGGCATTCGGTATCCATTCAAGAACCTTGCTGACTACAAGAAAGACAACTCAACCGGCTTGCAGCTCAACTGGGTTACTGAAGGCTTCCTGAATAATCTTCCAATCGGTGCAGAGATTCAAAGTCCAGGCAAGCCTGTTGTTGTTGAACCCGAAGCTAAGACATACAAAATCATTTCGGGTGATTCACTCAGTTCAATCGCTGTGAAGTTCAACACCACAGTCGCCATACTGATGAGGCTTAATGGAATCAACAATCCCGATCGAATTGCAGTGGGTCAAATAATCAAACTGCCTTAGCGACGCTTCATTTTTGTCATTGGTCGTTTGCGCATAGCCTCAAGCTTTGGTTTCTTAGAATTCTTCTCAAGCATCTCTTCAGGGTCATAAGACTTGATTGCAAAAATGATAACCATAAACATTGCCGATTGAACCAGTAGTCGAGACTCGGTGATACCTCTTATGAGTTGAGTTACAAAAAGTAAAAGTGGCCATAGGTATAGAACGTGAGAGTGATGGACACCTAATCGCCAAGTCTTGATAAAGGTTCTGGTTAATAAAATCAGGAACAGCACTAAACCAACAGCTCCTAGCTGGAGAGCCATCTCAAGGTATGAGTTGTGTGCTTGGAAGTATTCAATACCGTTGATAACAATCAATCCTGAGAAAGGTTCGACACCTGGAACCCAAACACCTGTGAAGCCCCATCCTTCTAGAGGTCGCTCTGAGACGAGGTTGAAGACAGACTTCCATATGTCTGTGCGGTGGGTCATATCAGGGCTCTTACCTAGGAACTCAAATACCACTCTTCTGAAGATCAGAACGACGAAACCAGCAGTTCCGGATATTGCCCAAGCTATTCGGTAGTAACGATGTCTGGTGTCTCGATCTTTACCTTCAGCAAGTAGCGACACCAGACCAGCTAGACCAACCGCAACTGTTGCGAAGACAATTCCCGCTGACCCTGAAAGGACAATTGTGACAATGGCCAGCAGAATGCTGACTACTGTCAAATACTTGTGACGCTTTTCAATAGCAAACTCAATTAAGAAAGTAATCAAACCCATCAGAGCCCAAGAGCCCATGAAGCTGTTTCTCAAAAGCAGATCATCGATGGTTCTACCGTCAGGTACCTGCCCGATGTTTCTAATCGACTGGAAGAGGTTCTCATCAACTCCAAGTACTGATGCTTGAGCCATCAGAGAAAGTATTGACAGTAAGAGTTCATAACCCAATGCGGCAAAGATGATTCCTCTTATTGTGTTTGCGAAGAGATTGAATATCTGTCGCCAGGAGAACACCGCAATAAAGAAAAGAGCGGCCATCACAACACCAGCTTGAATCAGGAAGCTGGAGATAGTTTGACTCGGGTAATAAGACCAGAGCACAGATCCGAGCATTAGCGCAATCAGAAGGCTCAACTCAATTGGAATCTGCCTAAAGACTCTTCGCCAATCTGCCTTGAAGAAAAAGTACGCAGATCCAGCTAGAGCTATGGCAGCAGCTGCATACCAAGCCAGCCAAGAGGGAGTTAGATACAAATACTCCTGAGCGAAGAGAGCATCTCCGAAGACTAGAACTACCAAGGTTAGATAGCCGATGGCAAACGCGCTCTTTGGCACTTGCCCGCTAACTGATTTGCTGGTGATAGACATTTGTACTCAAGTCTAGGGTGGCTTATGGCTCGAGGTATTTCCCTTTAGTTAGGCTATTGGAATGCTTGTGAAGTTAACGAATCAACCGATGGATTACGCGTGGGGTTCAACTAACCTAATCCCTGACTACTTCGGTGTTGAGCCAACGGGCAAGCCAATGGCTGAGATCTGGTTTGGAACTCACGATGGTTCCCCAACGCAGGTTAAAGACCTAAATGTTTCTCTGCACGATTTGAGAGTTGCGAGGGGAATGCCAGACCGGCTCCCATTCCTACTAAAGATACTTGCCGCCGGTGCACCTTTATCTATTCAGGCTCATCCGAATCCAGCTCAGGCTAAAGAAGGCTTCGCTGCTGAGAACCTAGCAGGAATTGCAATCAGCGACTCCAAGCGAAACTACAAAGACGACAAAGCTAAGCCTGAAATGATTGTCGCTCTTACCGAGACATTCGAAGCACTAGTTGGATTCTCAGATTCAAGACTTATCATTGAACGATTTTCTGAAATACGAGAAGCAAGTTCTTCAGAGCGACTAAATGCGGTTCTTAGTAAGTGGTCAGAATTCCTTCATAACGAGGATGGAATTCGCCAGGTTTGTCTAGAGACTCTAAGTTCTCCTGAACTAGATGAACAGTTGATCTCTGATTTGGTTGATGCTGCAGAACAGTGTCCTTCACTTGTTGATCTAGTCACTCATCTAACTACCCACCATGGTTTTGACCGAGGAATAGTTACTGCTCTGCTTATGAACTATGTAGTTCTTTCTAGGGGAGAAGCTGCTTTTGTTCCAGCCGGTATGCCACACGCGTATCTGTCTGGTTTGGGTGTTGAGATCATGTTGGCAAGTGACAATGTGCTCAGAGGCGGGCTTACCCCTAAGCACATTGATGTTGGTGAGTTAGCCAAAGTCTTAGTATTCGAAGAAACCGAAGCCAAGCCTGTTCAGGTTAGAAAGCTTGCAGTTGGGCTAGAAGAATTTGATATCCCTACACCGGAGTTTCATTTCTATAGAGCAACTCTTTCTGCAAGCAATTTGCTAGTTGATCTGAACCTGCCAGGAGATGCCATCGTGCTCTGCACCTCGGGAGCAGTTGCAGTTAGCTCCTCTAAAGGGGAGAGGGAAGTTATAAACCCAGCAGAAGCTGCCTTTATTTCTGGAGATGCAAGAACCTTCAGCTTGGCTGGCAATGGAGAAGCATTTATAGCAATTAGCGCTGCCTAATCCATAAAGGGGAACAGCTGAGGTTCAACCCTTTGTTGAGTGTCTAGCTGTTCTGAAAACTGTCTAGAACGGTGTCGTTGTTCGGCTTCAGCATTAGTTATCTAATCGTTAAGCCTTTATAACACCTTTCGATTTGACCTACTCTCAACTTGACGGCATGATACTTACAGCGTTGTAATTACAACTGTGAAATCCGGCCGCAGGCTGGAAAGCTTGAGAGGAACGAATGTCCCTAAATGATGACAACGGATTTGTCGCCGATGACTGGTTCGTTGATCCAATTCTTAGAACCATTCTCGGGGGAGACCAAAGTGCAGACACCAATCCACTAGCTTGGCAGCGTGACGCTCTTTGTTCACAGACCGACCCTGAGGCATTCTTCCCAGAAAAGGGTGGTTCAACCAGAGACGCAAAGCGTATCTGTGCAGGTTGTGATGTTCGTCAGCAATGCTTGGACTACGCACTGGCTAACGATGAGCGTTTCGGCATCTGGGGTGGCCTAAGCGAACGCGAACGTCGCAAGCTAAAGAAGCGCGCCTAGTTCTAGGTAAGGCCACGGCGTGAGTGTGCGTGTGGTGGCAGTCGTTGTATCCAACGATGAACCCCAATATCTTCAAAGTGCATTAGCGGCACTTGCCAATCAAAGTTTTCGCGTAGAACGCACATTAGTTGTCGACTCTTCTTCAAATCCAGAA
>RFNI01000158.1 GCA_009927245.1 Actinomycetota bacterium
AAGTCTGCTGTGCAGTGGATTACCGGCTTAAAGATTGACGCTTATGTACTCATCAACATGAAATCTTTCACAGGTCTTGTTGATGCTCTAGGTGGGATTGACATCACAGTGAAGAAGGCTCTACCAATCGGTGGTCAGCAGGATTGTTACCCATCAACCGAACCCGCTGAAGGTAAAGAGTTCTATCGTGATGGTAGTTACTGTCCTGATGCCATGGGTTGGATTGAAAAGGGCAAGCAGCACATGGATGGTCGCACTGCTCTTTGGTATACAAGATCTAGGCACAACACCAACGACTATGACCGCATGAAGCGTCAGCGAGAGGTTGAAGCTAAGGTCTTGAAGAAAGTTGATCTACAGACCTTGGTGTTTAGATTCGGTGCTATTGCTGGAGCAAGCTCAAAGCTGATCAGAACCGATATTCCACTAGGTTCTGTTCCTGAACTTATGGATCTAGCCCTCAAGGCTAAGTCCAAGGGAATCAAGAGTTTGCAGTTGTCTTATCCAACTATTCAGGCTGATAACCCAGACTTTTGGCTAATGCGCAAGCTCATCTTCTGGAAATTGAAGAAGTATAAATAAGTCGCTTTGAAGTTTCGCACAGCCATTTATCAGGCTCTCAAAGTTAGTCTAAAAACATGAAAAAGTTATCTTTGCTCGTTACCGCCACTCTGTTGGCCTCAGTTCTCAGCGGTTGCTCGCTTTTGTATCCAAATGCGGGGAAACCAACCGATAGCCCTAAGCCAACAGAAACCGAAACAGTCACCCCAACTGTTGAGCCAACTAAGACTGAAACTCCAACTCCTGAGCCAACTGATAAAGCAGAAGCAAGCGTTGAGATTCTCGATGCCTACGTTGATACTCCTAACGGAATCATTCAGGTAATCGCTCAAGTCACTAATTTCAGCGAGGACGGTGGCACCTGCACAGCTACTTATACAAACGGATCTAAGAAGGTAACTGTCAGCCTGCCAGCTGAATCTAATGCCGCTAACACTCAGTGTCGTCCTCTTGAGATCAACCTAGGTGGATTGCCAGCAGGGACTGCCAGCATCACTGTCACCTATGAATCAACTAAGTACTATGGGGTTTCTGCTCCAAGCTCGGTAACTCTGTAAGTGATTCGCAAGCGGTTAGCTAAGTTTTGGGTTGCAACAGTTTCACTGTTGTTGACCTCACTTAGCCTGACCGCGATAACTCCAGCAGAGGCCTTAGATGGATCAAAGTTTGATCCGGGTCTAATCATCTCTGACAGTGTTTTCTTCGATTTCGGCACGATGACGGCTGAAGAAATCCAAAGGTTCTTGGAATCACAGGTTCCTGTGTGTAAATCAAGTGCCACTGGCATGCCTTGTCTTCGTAACTACAAAGCAGACACTCCAGCCAAGGTCGCAGACCCTGGCAAGTGTGCTGCGATGCCAGCGAAGACCAACATCTCTGCAGCTCAGATCATCTATGACATCTCACGAGCCTGTGGAATCAACCCAAGAGTGCTCCTTGTTGTTCTGCAGAAAGAGCAGGGATTAGTCCAGGCAACGATACCTTCTCCTTACATGTATCGGGCAGCGATGGGTTATGGCTGTCCTGATAGTGATCCAGGTATCTGCGGCAAAGTTTGGACCGGGTTATTCAATCAGCTATACAAAGCAGCTGGTCAGTTCCAGTGGTACGGAGATCCAAATG
The DNA here is from genome assembly GCA_009927245.1 of Actinomycetota bacterium. GTDB lineage: Bacteria > Actinomycetota > Actinomycetes > Actinomycetales > Microbacteriaceae > Rhodoluna. Next base: position 1,684 of record RFNI01000158.1, read on the forward strand.
GTTCTTTCACTTACCTAAGACCTGGTCGAGTTGTCTCTGTCTCCCTGCACCCAGACGCATCAAGAAACTGCGGTAAGAAGTCATTTACTCTGAAGAGCCAGGCAACAGCAAACCTTTACTACTACACACCTTTTGTTCCTAACGAAGCAGCACTGAACAACCTGCGAGGAACTGGAGATAACTGTTCTT
>RFNI01000023.1 GCA_009927245.1 Actinomycetota bacterium
GCATTCAACATGCACTCACCACCACAGTCGTGGTTGAAACCATTTGGGAATACTTTGTGAATTGGCGTTCCCTTGGTGAACTGAATGCGAGTTAGGTTTCTAGGCAAACCAATGTTTACGGTCTCACCTGTTGTTGCACTAATACTCATCACAGCAATGCTGTCTGGACGAAGTCCAAATCTAGATGAGCCTGAATCCCCACCTAGTAGGAGGATGTTGTATCGCCCTTCGTGCTGCTGAAGTGTTCCAGACTGAGTAAAGATGTTGCTGAAGAAATTACTTGCAGTAATAGTAGTTGAACCAATAGTTCCAATAAAGAATGTGCTGATTAGGAAGTAATAACCAGTCCAACCAAAACAAAAGGCTTTGATCTCTGCAAGGTATAGACCCTAGCTAGCCTCAAAGAATCCAGCGAGAAGATTGCAATCAGGGTTGCATAAGCAATAAACAGGAACCCAAGTGGGATGGCCACAAAGGGAGTTGTGAAGATTGCGAAGAGCCCTATTTTGTAAACAAGAGCTAGCAGAAGCGAAATGGCTAAGAAGCCCCAGAAGCCAAAAGTAAAGAGAAGACCTAGTCTTCCCAAGCGACGGTTACCCGCAACAACTTGAACAGAACCAGGGACTAAGAAATTTAGGACAATAATCCACCAAGCACGCTTAGTCATCTGCGATGAACTTGCACGCTCGACATCTCGAAAAGGCGTAGTTGGTTCACCGCCTGGGTTGCGACGACTCATAGCTGAGATTTAAGGTTCTGGTTCTTTAGCGCAACTTGGTCTGCAAGAGAAGAACTGAAAGCTTCTAGGCGCTTGGCAACGGTCTCGTCGTAGGCACCAATAATTCTGGCTGCCAAGATCCCAGCATTTCTAGCACCGTCAATTGAAACCGTGGCAACCGGAATACCAGCTGGCATCTGAACGATAGAAAGCAGTGAATCCATGCCGTCTAGACTCTTGAGCTTTACTGGAACACCAACAACAGGAAGTGTTGTGATGAAGCGATCATCCCTGGTAGGTGAGCTGCGCCTCCAGCGCCAGCAATAATAACTTTCAATCCCCTGCCAGCAGCTGCTTTGCCCCACTCCATCATTCGATCTGGAGTTCGGTGGGCAGAAAGCACCTCGACTTCGTAATCAATGCCAAATTCTTTGAGAGCTTGAGCTGCATCACTCATGATGCTCCAGTCGCTGTCTGAACCCATTACTACTCCAACAATTGGTGCATTCATGGTTTCTCCTAGGTATCGGCTCAAGAGCCATTTTAGATTTACCTAGGGCTAAATCAGGTTAGGCGAGCAGTGCGTTATAGGTTGCCAAGGCTTGTTCTTTAGCATCAGCGAGACTCTTGCTCGAAAGAGCCGTGATGTGGCCCATCTTCCTACCTGCTCGGTATTCCTTACCGTAGAGGTGAATGTGAGAGTTATTTTCTAAAACCCAGGCAGCTTCAAATCGCTCAGAGAAAGTATTAGGTGATGAAGGACCTAGAAGATTAAGCATCACCGCATAAGCGCTAGCACCTTCGGTTGAACCTAACGGTAGATCTAGCACCGCTCTTAGGTGTTGTTCAAACTGACTGGTGACTGAACCTTCAATGCTGAAGTGTCCAGAGTTATGTGGTCGCATTGCTAACTCATTTACCAACAATCTGCCATCGGCAGTTTCGAATAACTCAACGGCCAGAACTCCTGTCACAGAAAGACCTGTCGCAATCTTCTCTGCAATTTGAGAAGCCAATTCCAAATTGGCGTTAGCTGCAGGTGCATGAACTTCAGCGCAAACTCCATCGCGTTGAATAGTTTCAACTACCGGCCAAGCTTTCCACTGCCCACTAGGAGTTCTAGCTGAAAGCTGAGCAAGTTCACGAACGAACTCCACCTTCTCTTCAATCAGTAGTTGTTTGCCTGAGTTCAACCAATCTGCTGCATCATCTGCTGATCGAATTACTCGAACCCCTTTCCGTCATATCCACCAACAGCAGTCTTCAGAATTGCAACACCACCGTGAGCGTCTAAGAAGGAAGTGATCTCAGCTGAGTTAGTAACTTCAGCCCAGTCTGGGATTGGCGCACCAAGTTCTGAAAGTC
>RFNI01000210.1 GCA_009927245.1 Actinomycetota bacterium
ATCATCATTCGGGCTAACTGCCCACCGCCGATGACACCTACTGTTTTAGCCACGATTCATTCTCTCTGTTGTTTTCTTACTTCTAGAAACCAGGTAACGTTCAATCTCTTTGACTAACTTCTTAGCTTTAGAGACTCTCTTCAAAACTAGATCTTGCCCAAACTCTCGGTGTATTTGAATGTCTCCAGAAAGCGATAGGAACGACTTTGAAACTGAAACTCCAGAAATCTCACTCCAACTAACCTGATCCGAAACTTTGCTGGTAAGTCCTCGATAAACAACGATGCGATTAGAAGAATTACATAGCGATTGGTGAAGTATCGAACTGAAGGAATAAGCCAGAGAAACAGAACTGCAACTAAACAAAACCGAGGAGAGCTTGATGTTGCCAAGCCTCAGGAAGTCTTGGATCTAAAAGAAGAAAAGGGCGGCAAACAGCCCAAGAAGTAATACTGGAAGGACAAGAGCTGAGCCATGACGACGCAAAGTTGCGAACTCTGTCTCGCTCAGGCTGCTCTCGGTTGTGCTCACCTGACCTATTGTCGCAAGTGTTGAATGTCTCCCGCGGCAACGGCACGAATTTCAATTGGATCACTCATGGCAACCAAGAGTCTTCCATCGTTATCTAAACCAGCTGCTTTACCTGAAAACTCTGTTCCATCAGGAAGCTGAACTAAAACCTTTGAACCGACGGTGACTGACTTCTCTAGAACTTCAGAAAGCAATCCACTAGCTTCTGGATCTCCATTTGCGTCACAGAAGTCCTCATACAGTCTCTTCAGTGAGGCTAGGTATCGAACCAAGATGTCATCAAGTTCAAAACCTGAGACATTGTGCAGAGCAAGTGAAGTTGCGGTTGGGATAGGCAACCCTGCCTTGTCCTGTCTCAGGTTCAAACCGGCACCGATTACCACTGCATCTCCCGAAGGCAGGATTTCAGCAAGTAGTCCAGAGATCTTCTCGCCATTGACCAGAACATCGTTTGGCCACTTCAAACCAACTGAACCATCTTCAATCAGAGAACTGACACAGTTGGTCATTGCCAACCCAGCCAGAAGCGGTAACCAGCCAAAACTTTGAATACCAAAGGTTTTAGGGCGAAGAATTACAGAAACAGCTAGGGCATCGCCTGGACTGGCAACCCAAGAACGGTCAAGCCTTCCCCTTCCTGAGGTCTGGTTATCAGTGACTAAAACGCTGAAATCAGGCCATTCATCAGGGATGTGGTGCTGAGGTGGAGTAATTCCGTGTTGGTTGAGCCTATTTCAGGCAGATAACCACTTTTGAGGCAAATTCTGAGCTATTTGAAAAGTCCATAGCCCTAAGGTTAGACCCTCCTACCGACACCTCTTGGATAGAGTTGCTCTAAGCCAGAGAAATCAAACTAATTGGAGCTCCGCTTTGACCGATAAGAATCAGCCCGACCTTTCAACTACGGCCGGAAGAATTGAAGACCTACGCAACCGCTACCACGAGGCAGTTTATGCAAGTGGTGAAGCTGCCATCGCTAAGCAGCACTCAAAGGGAAAGAAGACTGCTCGTGAGCGTATCGAGCTGCTCCTTGACCCAGGTTCATTCGTTGAGATGGACGAGTTCGTTAGACACCGCTCAACAGCATTCGGCATGGATAAGAACCGTCCTTACGGTGATTCTGTAGTTACCGGTATCGGAACCATCGGTGGCCGTCAGGTCGCACTCTTCTCTCAGGACTTCACTATCTTTGGTGGATCCCTTGGTGAAGCTGCTGGAAACAAGATCATCAAGATCATGGATCTAGCTATTGCAACCGGTGTTCCTCTAATTGGAATTCTGGATTCAGGTGGTGCACGTATTCAAGAGGGTGTAATCGCTCTGGGTAAGTATGGTGAAATCTTCAAACGTCACACCATGGCCTCAGGTGTTATTCCTCAGCTTTCAATCATCCTTGGTCCAGCAGCAGGTGGAGCAGTTTATGGTCCAGCTCTAACTGACTTCGTAATCATGGTTGATAAAACCTCAAACATGTTTGTTACCGGTCCTGATGTCATCAAGACCGTTACCGGTGAAATAGTTGAGATGGAAGCTTTGGGTGGAGCACTAGCTCACAACCAGACTTCAGGTGTTGCTCACTACCTAGCCAGCGATGAAGAAGACGCTCTGGACTATGCAAGAAACCTACTCAGCTTCCTACCTGAGAACAACCTAAGTGAGTCAATTAGCTACGAGTCAAACAGTTCACTAGAAATTACTGATGAAGATCGACTACTGAACACCATCATCCCTGATTCACCTAACCAGCCATACAGCATGATCAAGGTAATCGAATCAATTGTTGATGACAACCAGTTCCTAGAAGTGCAACCACTCTTTGCTCCAAACATCGTTATCGGTTTTGCTCGCATCGCAGGTTCTTCAGTTGCAATCATTGCTAACCAACCACAGGCACTTGCTGGAACACTAAACATTGACGCTGCTGAAAAGGCAGCTCGCTTCGTTCGTTTCGCGGATGCATTCTCAATTCCAGTACTTACTCTTGTTGACGTTCCTGGTTACCTACCAGGAGCTGATCAGGAGTGGGCTGGTGTTATCCGTCGTGGAGCGAAACTTATCTACGCATATGCAGAAGCAACTGTTCCACTGGTGACAATAATCACCCGAAAGGCTTACGGAGGCGCATACATCGTTATGGGCTCTAAGCAGCTTGGAGCCGATATAAACCTCGCCTGGCCGACTGCTGAGATCGCAGTTATGGGTGGAGAAGGTGCTGTGAACATCTTGTTCAAGGACAAACTCAAAGCAGCTGAAGAAGCTGGTGAGGACATGAAGAAGTTCAGAGCTCAACTAGCTGCTGAATACACATACAACGTTGCTAGCCCATACCTTGCTGCAGAACGTGGTGAGCTAGATGGCATCATCGAGCCAGCCGCTACCCGTGTTTCAGTTATCAAGGCTCTAGCTGCACTGAAGACCAAGCGAGCAGCCACACCACCTAAAAAGCACGGGAACATCCACTGTAATGAGTGAAGAACTAAACCTCGCTGAGAGCATCAAGGTAGTCTCTGGGAACCCAACTCCTCAGGAGCTAGCTGCTGTCATTGCCATCCTGGAGGCTACTCAGGCTGAGCAAGCTGCAGAGAAGAAACTGGCTAAACAGCCTTCCTCTTCTTGGAACCGCAACTCTGGAAACCTTCGAGGAAACCTGCTACCTGGTTTTGGCCAATGGCAAGCACAATACCGTCTCGGAATGGACTAAAACAGGACTAGATTTGTTTCAGGTTTTAATCAACTGAAAGGACCTGTAATGACTCGTGAACCATCAGATCTAGACCTGCTCGCCGAAGACTGGGTACAGAAACTCGTTGAACTAAGTCCCGACTTTGCAACCTACGCGGGTTTCAAAGTCGGCGAAGACAAGCTAGAAGACACCAGCCCAGAAGCAGGTGCTGAATACAACAAGCTCCAAAAAGAGATGCTTGCCAAAGTTGAAGCAACTCCGGTTAGAGATGAAATCGACAAAGTCACCAAACTGGCAATGACCTCGACTCTAAAACTCAGTGGTGAGATCTATGACTCAGGACTTTGGAGAAGAGATCTAAACCCAATCGCATCTCCTGCTCAGGGCATCAGAGACATCTTTGACCTATCTCCAACAGCAACAGTTGAGAACTGGGAAAACATTTCTAAGCGCATGCTAGCCGTCGACAACGCTGTCAATGGATATATCGAAACTCTTCGCGAAGGTATCAAGCACAACGACACTCCTGCCATTCGTCAAATCAAACTAGCTATCACTCAGGCTGAGCAACTTTTGACTCCAGATGGTTTCTTCAGAAAGTTTGCTGCAAACGCGGAAGCTACAGAGGGCTCAATTCCAGATTCACTAAAAGCCGAGCTACTAGCATCTGCCGAAGCTGCTACCGAAAGCTATGCAAAGCTAACCAACTTCTTCAAGGAAGAGCTTCTTCCTGCTGGTAACACTGAAGATGCAATCGGTAGAGAGCGTTACAAGTTGCTTAGTGCACAGTATCTAGGTAAGCGAGTCGATCTTGACGAGACCTACGAGTGGGGTAAAGAAGAACTTGCTCGTGTTGTTGCTGAACAGAACGCTGTTGCTAACGAAATCAAGCCGGGTGCTACCGTTCAGGAAGCAATCGAATTCCTAGACAATGACCCTAAGCGTAAGTTGCATGGAACAGATGAACTTCAAGCTTGGATGCAGCAGCTTTCAGATGCAGCCATCGAGAAGCTAAGTGGAACTCACTTCGATATCGCAGAGCCTCTGAGAAAGCTTGAGTGCATGATTGCACCAACTCAGCACGGTGGTATCTACTACACCAGCCCGACCGATGACTTCTCAAGACCAGGTCGTATGTGGTGGTCAGTTCCAGTTGGTGTTACAGAGTTCGATACTTGGAGAGAAACCACAACCGTTTACCACGAGGGAGTTCCTGGACACCACCTTCAGATTGCACAGAAGGTATACAACAAGGCAGATCTAAACTCATGGCGCAGACTAGCTTCTTGGTCTTCAGGTCACGGTGAAGGTTGGGCTCTATACGCTGAGCGTCTAATGCAAGAACTAGGCTTCCTAGATGATCCAGGTGACCGTCTTGGAATGCTAGATGGTCAGCGCATGCGTGCTGCCCGTGTAGTTCTAGACATCGGTGTTCACTTAGGTAAGCCAAGACTTGACGGCACCGGAAAGTGGGACTTCGACTACGCGCTTGACTTCATGAGCAAGAACGTAAACATGTCTGAACAGTTCATCAACTTCGAAGTGCACCGTTACTTCGGTTGGCCAGGACAGGCTCCTTCATACAAGATTGGTCAGAGAATCTGGGAGCAGATCAGAGACGAATACAAGGTTCGCCAAGGCGCTAACTTCAACATCAAGGAATTCCACATGAAGGCCTTGAACCTTGGAAGCATCGGACTAGATACACTAGAAACAGCTTTGCTGGGATAAAGCGAAGGCCGTGCAATGGCTCCTCTCTAACGGGAGGAGCCATTTCCCTTTTAAGCCTGTCCCCCAAAGTGGGGACTAATACACAGCCTCTATATTCGGCAGATTAGGAACTACGGAGTTTAGTTTTATTCCGTAAGTGAGTTCCTAATTATCAAGGGGATTCGGAATTCATTCCAGGGGACGGGCCAGGAGTTGGCGAAAGCTAACTCCCAGGCCCGTTGGGGTTTAAGGGGTAAGTCGAAGCGAGACCAGAGGTTGAGCTTGACCGGGAAGTGTTGCAACCACTGTCAAGGCAAAACTCTCCCCCCTAGGGCTTCTGATTGTTACCCTGCCATTGGTAATTTCTTGTAATGAACTTATAGCTGCTTTTAACAGTTCACTTTTCGTTGCGTAATCAAGGTGATCGGTACCACCCTCATCCAAGACCGCAACATCAACTCCTAAATTACGAAGACGATTGATTTCGAATCTCAGCTCAGATGAGAGGAGGTTTCTTCCACGAATCTCATCTCGCAGGCTGAGCTCTAAGAGTCTCGCTTGCTTCTTCCTTTCAGCACTCAGAGGCGCTTGAGAGTTGGCAATCTCGGTAAGCATCGGGATAGCTACACCTAAAACCTGTTGCAATCTAGTTGCACGTTCAATTCTTGTGGTGTTAGTGGCGGCAATCTGTGCTCGCGAAGTTTTTTCCTGCAAGCGATAGCCATCCACTTCTGCATTTGCTTTTTGAATTCCGGCTGAAACGCCCAAGCCAGCCAAGATCAAAACGACAGCACCAATTAGCCCACCGGTAACCGCGGCGAGCGGCCCATAGGTGACCAGCAGTTGAATAGTTAGAGACAGCGCTCCAAGTACGGCAACTAGCCGTTGTTGCCGCACTGCCGTCACAGTCAGTACGACGGCAGTTCCCATTACCACCCAGCCACCAACAGAGTTGTCGTCAATGCTCTCGCGCTGCCAAATAACCAGCGCTGGCATGGCAATTGCTGCGGTCAGGTTGTATAGGGCTTGAGGAAGAGGAAGTCGAAGACCTTTATAGAAAAGTAACGATGGAGCTACGGCAAATAGGTAGACACCTAAAGCAAGTAATTCAAATGTCCTACCTAAAAGATTAGGTAGCAACATCGATTGGATAGGTAGGTAGATTGCGTAAACAAAAGGAATCAGTGAAGCAACCAATCTGCCAATAACAATCATGCTTGACTCCATTCCAAGACAACGGTTGTGCCTTTTCTAGGTGCGGAAGCTATGTGTGCTTTGCCTCCAACGTTTTCCATTCGACCATGAATAGAAAGTTTTATGCCAAGACGACCACGAGGAAGCCTGTTCGGCCTAAAGCCAAGACCGTCATCGACAACTACTATCTTGAGATTGCCATTAGTAGATTTGAGATGTAGTTCACGTCTAGCTTTCGCACCAGCGTGCAGTAAAGAATTGTGAACTGCCTGAATGGTTGCTTCGGTTAGTGCTGAAGCAACTTCACCGCTAACTGTGACTGACGTTAGGCACGTTTTCTTGAATTCAATAGCTGGATCTATCCTCTGCACTGCAGATATAACTGAATCAAATAGGGCGGAACAGAGGACATCGGCGGCTCGGTCAGCAGTGTCTTCAGCATTTTGCAAACGTTCGATTGCAAGTGTCGCGAGTTCTGCAGATGCCTTAGTTTCCTCTGCGGAGTTCGCACCTCCGGCACTAATCAGTGCTGTTAACACGCTGTCGTGTACTAAAGCGTCCAGCCTTGCTCGTTCTTTCGCCTGCGCTTCGACCTGGGCTTCTAGAATTGCGGCTTCAGTCCTCTGGCTATTAGCAATATCGCTTTGTCTAGCGGCATGTCTAAGCATCAGTGCAATAACTGCAACAGATCCGTTAGTCAGGATTGTATAGAGACCGTCAAGAACAAGAGTGCCGATTGAATGAGAACCACCAATGGCAGTTGAAAAGAGATACTGAGTAACTAGGTTTACAACAACGAAGTAGGCAATAACCCAGCGAAGTCTAAAACTAAGCGCTGCTGCCAACCAGCCCGTTGACATGGCCCACCACATGAATGGATAGAAAGACCCATCGGTTGACGGATTGGTTTGAACAATTAGTGGCCAGAACAGGGGAAGCAATGCCGCATAAATGGCGTGGATTCGAAGATATAGATAGTTGGCTGAACCAAACCAAAAAGTGACTACATAAGAGAGCGTCGTTGCCCAGAGCACTCCCATAACACTCCACGCGAGACTCTGATTCAGCAAAGGTAACTGAGCGTAGAAGTTAGCAAAACCTTCGAGAGAAAATAGAACAGCACCAGCAGAGAGTGCTCTACCAATTAACCTGTCCACTCTCGCTGTTGCAAGAGTAGAACTAGGCTTGCTGATTTCTCCCATCAGAGCAGATCTCCTGGATATTGATCATCTTCAATTAGTCGAATCAGCAATTCAGATTTACCCCTGATCGGCCGACCAACCTCAGAGTATTTGACTCTCACTCGATCAATGTGCTCTTTAGCAGTGCTATTTGAAACCTCAAGCTGAAATGCCACTTGTTTCAGAGACAAGCCTGACGCATAAAGTCGAACGACCTCGAGCTCACGTTCGGTGAGCTTAACCTTGAACTCTTGATCAGAATCGATAGCGGCGATAGTTTCAGTTGTGTTCACAATCGTGCCATCGGCAACTAATTCAATGCATGCAAATAAGTCATCCATCTGCTGGCTCTTTGTGATTAGCGCTGCTGCTCCTGCACCAAGCGCTGCCCTGACCTGAGACTTTCGATCCGCAATAGAAAAGATAACCACTTCACAGCCGTGATCGATTAGCGATTTGACGTTTGCTGCCGGTTCACTGCCATCGGCTAACGAGAGATCTAAAACAATAACCTGCGGTTTTGTTGACAACTGTGGGATGAGTACATCCACAGTTGGAGCGCTCCCGACTAGCTGTAACCCTCTTTGCTGGCAAGCGCCAGCAAACCCAAGCCTGATGGCTTCGTGGTCATCAACTATGGCAACGGTTATGGTCATTTCACCAGACTAACGATTGTCTCGAAGTGGTGGGTGTGCGGGAATAGGTCAAAGGCTGAATCTTCTGGATTTT
>RFNI01000144.1 GCA_009927245.1 Actinomycetota bacterium
TGTTCTAAACCGTCAGCGTGAAGCAATTTACACAGACCGCAGACACATCCTTGCGGGTGATGATCTAACCGGTCGTGTTGACACCTTCCTAGAAGATGTCATCACAGCAGTTGTTGATGGTCAGATCTTTGAGAACAGCGGAACTGACTGGGATCTTGAAGCGCTTTGGAATGACCTAAAGACTGTTTACCCTGTGGGCATCACAGTCGAAGAGGTTCTTGAAGAAGCAGGTACGAGATCAAAGCTCACCAAGGCTTGGTTGACTAGGGAGATACTTGCTGACGCTCGTATTGCTTACTCAAAGCGTGCAGAGACTGTTGGTGAAGCTCCAATGCACGAACTTGAGCGCAGAGTAGTTCTGTCTGTTCTAGATAGGAAGTGGCGCGACCACCTCTACGAGATGGACTACCTCAAAGAAGGCATTGGTCTTCGTGCGATGGCTCAACGTGATCCACTAGTTGAGTATCAGCGTGAAGGTTTCAACATGTTCACTCAGATGATGGGTTCGATCAAGGAAGAGTCAATTGGCTTCTTGTTCAACTTGGATGTTCAGGTGGAGAACAGAGTGCAGCAAGCACCTCCGGCTCAGCCAAAACTTACTTTCAGTGCTCCTAGTGAAACTGGTGAGACAGAGGTCAAGAACTCTAAACCTGACAACGGTGAAGGTAGTTCATTCTTCAAGAAATAGTCAAGGACAGCAACGCTCTTAGCGCGCCAACGTCCGTTGTAGCCCTCGAGGCGAATGGCAACTGCTCTAGCTCTGTCACGGTTGTGAACAATTACTACACCCTCAACCACGCCATCTCTTGGACTAAATGATGAGATCTTTCCAATCACCAGATTAGGCCTCATCGAAGCCCTGTTCTTATCTAATAACGCTCGTTTACTAGCCAAGGACCGCTGTCTCAACTGTTGATAGACACTGTCACTTAGCCATCTAGAACTTTGGTCTATGTCTCTCACCCCAGCAAGGGTTTCAATGATGGCTTGAGCTAAGAAGGCAAGCACAGGCTTGGGATCACCTAAGTCTCCAGTGTCACTCCACTGATTACCAAAGTAATCATCTGATTCGATGGGGCTGTTTACTCTGCGCTTACTTGTTTTCCCCTGCGAGGATTTGAAGTTTGGTTCCATGAAACATCTGACTTCCCCCCTGCATGAATAAGCCAAAGTTACCAAAGAAAAGCAAATCAATTAATTGCGAACACGGGTTGTGGATAACAAGTTTTATAACAAGTTTTCGTTATACAAATAGCCAATGAACATAGATTCAACTATTGAAGATTTAGAAGCTCAGGCATACTTTGCCTCTCAAATCGCCAAGACCGATGACACGTTCTCTCTGATTGTTGAAGTTGAACTACAACAAACCGAGTATGAAACTAAACGTTTGAGCATGGCTCTGATTGGACTGGATTTTGTTGCAGGATTTCTAGAAGCTCATTCACAAACCCGTACTTCTTGGCTTCTCATTCCAAACAACTCGATTAGCTCGATCACTCTTTCACGCGGTTCACTTGAAGAGTCTCTTGTCGAACTCAGTGCCTCAGCGTTTATCGAATCCAAGTTAAGAGGAGCGTCGATTTTAATCAAGCAGGTTGGAAGAGTGAAACCCTCTCAAGGGAAGCTGGTCAACATACTCGGGAACCAACTTGTTCTCAAATCTCCCGGAGTTCAGCTCTTGCCCCTAGAGAGCATCGAGTGGTTGGCTGTGGATAGTTTGAGCACAGATATCTGAAAATGAGCAGAATCGACATGTGCGACTACTAAACAGGAAGCCAGGTGCGATAAGAGTCCGTCGCAACTTTGTTGCCACCAGAAGCAAGCTGCTTATTGTTATCGCACTTGTTCTTTTGGCTGCAGCTGCATGGTTTGCAAACTCAGATCCTGGATCAACAACCAGGGAATACTTTGTTGCATCTAGGGACTTAGCGAAGTCAACAAAAATAGCCTCCACAACAGTTGAACGCATGCAAGCAGATCTTGCAACTTCTGGGGGCAGGTATCTGTTGGCGGATGAAGGTCAACTCGATAAGTGGTTCCTAACTGAACCTGTTGCGTCAGGTGAACTGATTCCGATTAGTTCTTTGGCTTCCAAGAGACAAGAAGATTGCTCACCGATCATCTTGAGCCTAGGTTCAACTCTTCCCAGCACACTTAGAGCAGGTTCAATAGTCGATTTATGGGCGGCACAGCAGTCAACAACATTTGACTCCATTCCATATGAGTTGGCGTTAGGCGCAGAACTGATTTCCGTCAGGGAAATTGACTCAGGGATGGGGGAGAGCCTGCAAAAAGTTGAAGTCTGTGTCTCAGCCGCCGAGGTTAGGTCGGTTGTCGAAGCTATCGCTAAGCAATCGACTGTTGTTGCTGTTAGGTCAAGGACGTGACTCTGACAGAGCAGAAAGTTCACGGACGAAGAGCCCATTTAGCTTTAGTCACTGGCAAAGAAGAAGTTCCAACTAAATCCAGGAGTGAGAAGTTTGATGTCAACGTGATCAGTTGCTGGGGGCCGGCAGGTTCTCCTGGCAAAAGCACGATAGCCGCTAATCTCGCCTGCGAGATGACCCTACTGGGTCAGCGTGTATTGCTAATCGACCTCGATACTCTCGCTCCTTCGCTTGCGGTGACACTGGGGCTAGTGGACACTCCTGCTGGGCTGTCCGCTTGCCTAAGACTTGCAGATCAGAACAGATTGAGCATCGAGGAGTATCGCCGGCTCACAGTTGCAATCCAAGTTGGTAGGCATGAACTCAGGTTTATGTCAGGTCTAAGTTCGCCTTCAAGGTGGCCTGAAGTAACGCTGGAGCGAGTGAGCAAAATGCTGACAACATTGAAGGGAGAGTTCGATCAAGTAGTTCTTGATTTGCCGCAGGCAACTAACTTCCAGTCAAACCTCAATCACCCATCGACCAGTTCTCTCGTTGGAGAACTCAACCGCGACAGCCTGCTGGTTGAGGTTTTAGAGAGAAGTTCCAAAGTTGTTCTGGTGACCGGTTCGGACCCCGTTTCAGCCCACCGCTTCCTGGCGGCAAAAGAATACTTTGATAGCAACGTTCAGAACACCAACCCCTATTTAGTTGTAAATAGGTTTAGAACTGGTGCGCTTGGATCAAGGGCTAAGGCAGAGCTTCAAGAGACCTATCTCTCCCTAGCCCAAGCGAGAATTGATACTTTCATCCCAGATGAGCCAGGCAACTTTGATCGTGCTCTTCTCAACGGCCTGCCGTTAGCTTTACTCAAACGCTCGTCTCCAGCAAGGCAGGCAATCAGCGATCTAGCCAGACAGTTGCTCTTAGATAGTGCTTCAGGGGAAGCGCTGGCTAAACTTTCTTAGGTGTCCTCACTTTCAGATCTGATGAAGCAATACGGCCAGACTCACTCTGCCGATATTGAGTGGTTGCACGCTCTCACTGGAGACTGGCAGGTCATCGCAGACCTGAGCTTTGCTGACCTAGTGCTCTGGATTCCTGACGGTAAGAATGGCTTCATCGCTGCAGGTCACGCTAGACCATCTAGTGCCGCAACTGTCTTCTACCGTGACATCACTGGAAAGCCAGTTGAAAAGTCTTGGGCTTCATTAGTTAGCACCGCATACAAAACTGGTAAAAACGTAGACAACGGTGAACCGGATAAGTATCAAGGCGTTCCAGCAAGACTTAGTGCTGTTCCAGTCTTTAGAAGATTGAATATTGAAACTGGAACTGACATAACACCAAGTCCTATCGCTGTTGTTACTAAACACACCAACCTTGGTGAAGTTGCTGCCCCTAACAAAACCAGAATCAACCTCACTGTTCTAGGAGATGTTCTTCTGAACATGGTGGTTGACGGTAGTTACCCAGAATTCAACAAACAGAGTGCACCTAGAAGAGGTGCACCACGTGTCAACGATGGATTACTTCACCTAGATGCAAATGGTGCTGTTGTGTTCTCATCACCAAATGGAATGTCAGCATTTCAGAAACTTGGTGTCACAGGCGAACTAGAAGGAAGAAGTCTTCTAGAAGTCACCAAAGAGATCAACAAGAACAGAGTGAACATTGACGAGAACCTTCCAATCGTTGTCTCAGGAAAACTCGCTGGACGAGCAGACATCGAAGGCAATGGCGCTGCTCTTTCAGTGCGTTCTGTTCCTATCTACGAGAACTCTGTAAACACTGGAGCGATTCTGCTCTGTCGTGATGTGACAGAACTTAGAAGACAAGAGCGTGAGCTAATCACCAAGGATGCAACCATCCGTGAGATTCACCACCG
>RFNI01000113.1 GCA_009927245.1 Actinomycetota bacterium
GTTCCTGACTTAGAAACTAGACCGATAGGTCCAGCGCCTGAGATGTTCCAAGGGGTAATACCAGCATTAGATTTTCCTGGGCTGATGATACCTGGACAGTTAGGGCCGATGATTCTGGTCTTGTTGCCCTTTGAGTTGCTGTATGCCCAGAATGAAGCACTGTCGTGAACTGGAATACCTTCGGTAATAACTACTGCTAGTTCGATCTCTGCATCGATAGCTTCCATTACAGCTGACTTAGCAAATGCTGGTGGAACAAAGATTACTGAAACGTTTGCGCCTGTTTCAGCCATAGCGTCTTCGACTGTTCCAAACACTGGAAGTAAAGTGCCATCAACATCAACGGTCTCACCAGCTTTACGAGGGTTAACACCACCAACGATGTTTGAACCACCGGCAAGCATGCGCTTGGTGTGCTTCATACCCTCAGAGCCAGTCATACCCTGAACAATGATCTTGCTGTTTTTATCTAGGAAAATTGACATTCTTAAATCTCTCTTTAGCGGTTTGCTAGTTCTGCAGCCTTGTCAGCTGCCTCGTCCATGGTGTCAACAACTGTGACTAGTGGGTGATTGGCATCAGCCAAAATCTTTCTACCTTCCAAAACGTTGTTACCGTCTAGGCGAACAACTAGTGGCTTAGTAGCAGAAGAACCTAGCTTCGCTAGCGCTCCAACGATTCCGTTAGCAACAGCGTCACAGGCGGTAATACCACCGAATACGTTTACGAAAACGCTCTTCACCTGGGGGTCGCCGAGAATAACATCAAGACCAGCAGCCATGACTTCAGCAGAAGCTCCACCTCCGATGTCTAGGAAGTTAGCTGGCTTTACTCCACCGTGACGCTCACCTGCATAGGCAACAACGTCAAGAGTAGACATAACCAAACCAGCACCGTTACCGATGATTCCAACTGAACCATCAAGCTTCACGTAGTTCAGATCTGATTCTTTAGCCTTAGCTTCAAGCGGGTCTAGTTCATCACGCTCAAGAGTTTCACGTTCGTGTCTGAACTCAGCATTGTCATCAAGACTTACCTTGCCATCGAGAGCGATGATCTCGCCATCCTTGCTCAAGATAAGTGGGTTAACTTCAACCAGGGTGGCATCTTCTTTTACGAAGACTTCATAAAGCTTTACGAATACTGGAGCAACCTTGACTGCGATTTCATCGTCAAAGCCACCAGCTTTAGCAATCTCTAGAGCCTTTGCTAGATCAATACCTGAGATGGCATCGATAGCAATCTTGGCAAGAGCATCTGGACGCTCTTCAGCAAGCTGCTCAATTTCCATTCCACCCTCCACGCTGCAGAGCGATAGGAAAGTTCTGTTGCTTCTATCTAGCAATACTGAGAAGTAATACTCCTTATCGATTGCAGCTCCCTGAGCTACCATCACACGGTTCACCTTGTGACCTTTGATGGTTAGGTTCAGGATGTCAACTGAGACAGCCTTTGCATCAGCTGGAGTGTGAGCTACCTTTACTCCACCAGCTTTACCGCGGCCACCTGTCTTGACCTGAGCCTTCACAACAACAGTTCCGCCGATAGCGGCTGCTGCTGCCTCAACTTCTTCTGGGGTGTCTGCAACGATGCCCTTTAGGACCGGTACGCCATAGGCTTCAAAAAGGTCGCGGGCTTGGTATTCAAATAAATCCACTTATGATTCCAATCAGAAAAGATGGGCACTAAAGGTGCACCAGAGATAAGTTTAGAGCCTCTCGATAGGTGCCACTCGCACCATTAATCGTTTGGTTCCCACCCGTTCAAAGCGAATTTCCGCAGTCTGTCTTGCACCTTCACCGGTGGTGGCTAGAACAGTCCCGAGACCGAAGTCATCGTGTTTGACCTTATCTCCAACAGCCAAGACCAGACCTTCGTTATTTCTTACCTGGGTGATGGCGTTATTCCAAACCTTCTTTTCCCGAACAGGACGGTCATAGTTACCTGAACCAACAGCTCTAGGTTGATACATTGGCTTATCCCGTTCAGCCCCACGCTGATCAACAAGTTCAGTTGGGATATCCAACAGGAAGTTCGAAGGCATGGTTGAGTTCATCTGCCCAAAGAGGGTTCTCTGCAGGGCGAGGGTCAAATACAACTGCTTCATTGCTCTGGTAATACCGACATAGAACAGTCTGCGTTCCTCAGCCAAGCCACCGACTTCTTCAAAAGAACGCATGTGTGGCAAAGTCCCTTGCTCAAGACCTGCGATAAAGACAACCGGATACTCAAGACCTTTGGCGGTATGCAGGGTCATTAGAGAGACCTGACCTGAGCCATCATCAATCTCATCGGCAGCCGCTGCCAGAGTAATCTCAGCAAGGTAATCAGCAAGCGTTGCCTCTTGATTACGCAGTTGATACTCAACCACCTGACCAACTAGAGCATCAAGGTTTTCAACTCTCGCCTCATCCTGAGGATCTCTACTCATCTCTAGGTTGTATCGATAGCCTGAACGAACTAAAGCTTCAATCAAGACATCGCTAATCTTGGCTGTCTGAGCCATCGCTTCCAAGTCATTGAGTAACTTTGAGAACTTAGCGATAGCCTCAGTAAGTTTCGGTCCAAGGCCAAGATCTTGAGAATAGCCAAGTGCCTCTCTGAAACTGATCTCGTTGGCTCTAGCCAAGTGAGCAATCTTTAGTTCAGTCTTCTCACCGATGCCTCGGCCTGGTTCATTCAAGATTCTTCTAACTGCTTCATCATTCCTACCGTTAGAGATAGCAGTTAGGTAGGCAAGCGCATCCTTGATTTCTTTACGCTCATAGAACTTCAAACCACCGATAACT
>RFNI01000022.1 GCA_009927245.1 Actinomycetota bacterium
TACTAACCGGTGCATTTGTTTCTGCAGTTGTTGGAACAATGACCGGAAACCTTTATGTCGGTATGGTCGCTGCAATGATTGCAGCCGGAATCTTGTCTATGGTTTTGGCATCCCTTGCCATCAAGTATTTGGTTGAACAGATCATCATCGGTGTTCTGCTAAACGTTCTTGTTATCGGTGTCACCAACTTCTTACACTCAGCTTGGTTGGACAATGACTCTTCTAACTTGAACTACCCAGGAACCTTTGACAAGATTGCAATCCCGTTGCTCTCTGATATCCCAGTCCTTGGTCAGGTGCTATTCAATAACCGCATCACCGTATATTTGATGTTCATCATCGTTCCAGTGCTTTGGTACATCTTGTTTAGAACCAAGTTGGGGCTTCGTGCTCGTGCAGTTGGTGAACACCCATTGGCTGCCGACACTGTTGGTATCAACGTTGCCAGAACCAGATTCTGGTGGGTAACGCTTGGTGGAATGGTTGCAGGTCTCGGAGGAGCAGCACTAACCATCGGTAACGTTGGATCTTTCGGTCGAGAATGTCGGCTGGTCAGGGCTTTATTGCTCTAGCTGTTGTAATCCTTGGAAGATGGCAGCCAATCTATGTGACTCTCTCAGCACTGCTGTTTGGTTTCACAATCATTCTTCGAGTTTGGGCTAACCAGGTATCTCCTGGTATTCCAGTCGATTTCATCACCATGGTTCCATACCTTGTTACCTTGGTGGCTGTTGCAGGATTCGCTGGCAAGGTTAGACCGCCGGCTGCTTCCGGCCAACCATATATCAAGGGGTAAGCATGTCTGAAATCAACTGGGATGATCTAAAGAGCGCAGCGATTGCTGCAATGAAGAACGCTTACGCTCCATACAGCCACTTTCCAGTTGGAGCAGCTGCTTAGTTGATGATGGTCGTATTGTCTCTGGTTGCAACGTAGAGAACGCCAGCTACGGCATTGGACTCTGTGCTGAATGTGGTTTAGTTAGCAATCTGTCAATGACTGGTGGAGGCAAGCTAGTCGCTTTTTACTGTGTTGATGGTGCAGAGAATGTTTTGATGCCCTGTGGTCGCTGCAGACAGTTGCTCTTTGAGCACTCAGCCCCAGGCATGATCTGCAGACAGTCAGTGGTCTAAAGACCATCGAAGAAGTATTACCTGACGCGTTTGGTCCTAGAGATCTAGCCGAAGGTTTTGGCCAAGAGAAGCGCAACTAGAAAGAATCATGTCTAAAGAATATTCAGCAGTTGAACTCATTGTTGCTAAA
>RFNI01000111.1 GCA_009927245.1 Actinomycetota bacterium
TCAGCTATTGCAGAACTGAAGAACTCACTAGGTGATGTTCAGGTATTAGGTAATGGAGATATATGGTCTGCAGGGGACGCCATCAGAATGATGCGTGAGACCGGTTGTAATGGGGTAGTGGTAGGTCGAGGATGCCTAGGCAGACCTTGGCTCTTTGCAGACCTTCAGGCAGCTTTCGAAGAGTATGCGAAGAACCCGAACTCTGACGCTGCCATTGACCCAGTGCAGCCAAACTTAGGTCAGGTAGCCGAGGCCTTCAAGAAGCATGCCGAGTTATTGGTGGAGTTCTTCGAGTCAGAAGAACGAGCATGCAGAGATATCAGGAAGCACGTTGCTTGGTATTTCAAGGGTTACCCGGTTGGCGGAGAGTTCAGAGCATCTCTGGCTCAGGTCGTATCCCTTCAACAGATGGATGACATCTTGGGAACCATTGACTGGTCTGCTCCATATCCAGGTGAGCTAGCCGAAGGCCCTAGAGGTCGTCTAGGAGGAGCTAAAGTCTGTGCTCTGCCGGAGAATTGGTTGCAATCAAGAGAACTTCAGGGAGACCAGCGTAAAGTGCTCTTAGAAGCAGAACTATCGGTATCGGGAGGATGATCAGACATGGCTGAATACAGCGACTTTGATCGTGAAAGATTCCTTACCGAGAGTGGCACTAGCCGAAGCGCTAGAACTGAATTTGCTAGAGACAGAGCTCGAGTTACTCACTCATCAGCACTTAGAAGACTTGGTGCTAAGACCCAAGTCCTTGCTCCTGGTGCAGGAGATTTTGCTAGAACCAGACTCACTCACTCACTAGAGGTCGCTCAAGTAGGTCGTGAGATGGCAGTTGAATTTGGTATCGATCCTGATGTTGTCGATACAGCATGTCTTGCACATGACCTAGGTCATCCACCATTTGGTCACAATGGTGAGAGGCTCTCAACGAATGGTCACAGGACTTTGGTGGCTTTGAGGGTAATGCTCAAACACTTCGATTGATTACTCGTATCGAGCAGAAGGTTTACGACTCAAACGGTCAATCCTTTGGTTTGAACCTAACCAGAGCAACTTTGGATGCATGCTGCAAATATCCTTGGACCAGAGAGTTTGCAGTAAATGACACCGGCGCTGATAGGTCAGTCAAGTTTGGTGTCTACGAAGACGATGTTCCTATCTTCAATTGGATTAGAGAAGGTGCTCCAGATCGCCTGAAGTGCTTTGAAGCTCAAATCATGGACTTCAGTGACGATGTTGCATACTCAGTTCACGACTTCGAAGATGCAATCGTTGAAGGCTTCATCCAGCTAGAAGAACTAAATGTTCAAGCTAACGAAGATGCAATTGTGACTGAGATTGAACGCTGGAACGGTAACCGGATTCCTAGACACGAACTTGTTGCAGCGATGAACAGATTGCAAGCGAATCAGTTCTGGCTCGACAGCTGGCAAGGTGAGCCAATCCAAGCAGGACAGCTCAAGAACCTAACTTCTAATGTGATTGGTTCATTTGTCTCTAGAACTACCGAAGCTACCTTTGCAAGTAATCCAGGTTCTTCATTTGCAAGATACGCAGCAGATGTTGTTGTGCCACCTGAGGTTGAAGCTGAGATTGCGATCTTCAAGGGTCTAGTTTCATACTTCCTAATGTCGGCAAGAGATAGACAGACCTATTACGAATGGCAAAGAGCACTTCTAATTGAACTTTCCAATGAACTACTTGCCACCAACGGTGAATACTTAGACCCATTCTCAAGAATCGCTTGGGCTAATGCTAAAGATGATGTTCAAAAGCACAGAGTGATTGTTGATCAGATTGCTGTGTTCACTGATGCAGCAGCACTAAAGCTTCACAACGGACTAATCGGCTCAAAGCGAAGAACCTTCTAATGGCCGGAAGAATCCCACCTCGAGATATCGAGGCAATCAAGCACCGCACCAACATCGCTGACATAGTCGGGGAGTATGTTCAACTCAAAGGTGCCAGTGTTGGTTCGCTAAAGGGTTTATGTCCTTTCCACGACGAGAAGTCACCATCGTTTAACGTTCGCCCAGACCAAGGTTTTTATCACTGCTTTGGTTGTGGTGAAGGTGGAGATGTTTATAAGTTCCTGCAGAAGCTAGAGAACATCACCTTCTACGAAGCAGTTGAGAAGTGTGCTGCCAAGATCTCTTACCAAATCACTTATGAAGCTGGAAGCGGTCGTGACGAGGGAGTAAACAGAGCGCGGCTTCTTGCAGCCAACGAAGCAGCCGCCAAATACTTCCAACAGCAGTTAGGCACATCTGAAGCTCAAACTGCAAGAGATTTCCTAACTCAGAGAAACTTTGATCAGGCTGCCTCAGTTCACTTTGGTTTGGGTTATGCACCTAAGGGTTGGAATGGTTTAGGGGATGCTCTAAAGGCTCAAGGATTTACTGAAGAGGAACTGTCAAGGTCGACCTTGTTGTCTCTAAGGAAGGTAAGAGCTACGACAAGTTCAGAGGCAGATTGGTCTGGCCAATCAGGGACGCTACCAACTCGGTAATTGGTTTTGGTGCCAGAAAAATCTATGAAGATGATCCTCTAGCTAAATACATCAACACGGGTGAGACTCCGGTTTATCACAAGTCACAGGTGCTCTACGGACTAGACCTAGCCAAGAAGGATATCGCTTCTAAGCGTCAGGTAGTAGTCGTTGAAGGATACACAGATGTTATGGCTTGTCATCTAGCAGGCATCACAACAGCTGTTGCTACCTGTGGAACTGCATTTGGCGATGATCACATTAGAAGAATCAACCAACTCTTTGGTTCAAGTGATGCTCCTGCTCAAGTTATCTTTACCTTCGACCCAGATGCCGCTGGCCAGAAGGCAGCAATGCGAGCTTTCGAGAGTTCAGGAAAGTTCATTGCCAGCACCTTCGTAGCGGTCGGTCCTGAAGGTTTAGACCCTTGCGATCTAAGAATCAGCAGAGGCGATAGCGCAGTGCTTCAGATGATTGAAACTAAACGTCCTATCTATGAGTTCGCTCTAGATCAAAAGATTGCAGGCCACGACCTAAGTTCTTACCCAGGCAGATTATCTGCAGCAACAGCTGCTGTGAGCGTGCTAACCAAGATTGCTGATCTTGGAGCCAGAGAAGAGTATGTTCGAATCCTTGCTGGCAAGGTTCAACTAGGTAGTGATGAAATCAATCGACTTCTCTCTGCAGAGGTAGCAAAGCTTAGAAGCAGCGCAGTTGCTGGTGCTAGACGTGGAATGGACATTGATCCAGGCGAGCCACCGCTTCCTGAAGATTCAACAGAATTCCCAACACCTAACTTGAATGACCCAAACACCAGACTTGAGCAAGA
>RFNI01000177.1 GCA_009927245.1 Actinomycetota bacterium
GGCAGCAAACCTAATGAAGTTAGAGGTCGATGCGGTCTCTATTGGACTCATCGCCTCTAGATCTCGTGGAACACCTCGTATTGCTAACAGACTCCTTAGAAGAGTGCGTGACTTTGCTCTGGTGCACCACGAGGGCAAGGTGCTTGAAAGTACTGTTGCAGAGGCCCTAGAACTCTACGAGGTTGACCCACTAGGGCTTGATCGCCTGGATAGAGCTGTGCTAACAACGCTCATCCACAAGTTCGAAGGCAAGCCGGTGGGCTTGAGCACACTCAGTGTGGCTATTGGCGAGGATCAGGAGACTATTGAGAGCGTCGTTGAGCCCTTCTTACTTCGAACTGGCCTAATAGCAAGGACAACAAGGGGGAGAGTGGCAACTGCTGCCGGTTACCGTCACCTCGGTCTAACCCCTCCAAAAGGTGAACCCGACTTATTTGACTAGTCTCTCGCCTATAATCGAGTAGTTGTCGCAATTTTCTAGCTGATTGGTCCTAAAAATGGGTATTGAACTACTATTCCTCCTTGCCGCCTTTGTTGCTTTCATCTTGTTCAGCAACCGTCGCCGCAAGAGTGCTGCTCAGCAGCTGGAAAACTCAGTTAAAGTTGGTGCAAAGGCTGTAATGCTTGGAGGAATCACTGGTGTCATCACTGAGATTCGCGAGACCACAGTCGTCGTTGAAACAGTTCCAGGGGTAAAGATCGAGTTCCTGAAGGCAGCAGTTAGAAGTGTTGAGACTCCAAGTTTGGATGCAAAGCCAGAACAGAAGGCTGTGACTGCTAAAACAGCTGCTGCAAAGAAGCCAGCTAGCGCAACTGCTAAGAATGTACCTGCAGCCAAAGCGACAACCACCAAAGCAAAGAGTTCGACAACAAAGTCAGCTAAATAGTTAGTTTGTAGAGAAAAGAAGGCGCATCTTGTCTGAAAGAAACGGAATAACCAAGGCCGCAACCAAGTCATTGGTTTGGTTGCTTATTTTGATGTTTGGAATCGTTGGCATCATCGGCTTGAACAAACTATTCGGAGAGCAGAAAGCTACTTTCATTCCAAACCTAGCGCTGGACCTTAGCGGTGGAACCCAGATCATCCTGACACCTGTGGTTGAGGAAGGTAAGGCAGTTCTTCCTGAGCAAGTTAACCAGGCCGTTTCAATCATTAGACAACGCGTGGACTCTACAGGTGTGAGCGAATCTCAGATCAACACATCTGGAAACAACATCGTCATCTCGATTCCTGGAACTCCTGATGAGAACACCCTAGAACTGGTTCAAAGCTCCGCGAAACTGGAATTCCGTGCAGTCCTAGTTGCTTCTGCTGGAACAAAGACCACCGTTGGTAAAGATGGCTCAAAGCCAATCAAGACCTCAACCGCTAAGCCAACAGATAAGAGCGATTTGAATCAAGTCTCTGCAGCTCTGCAGAAGGCCTACGAAAACCTTGATTGCAACGTCAAGGGTGGTTTCCGTAAGCCAGGTCAAGTAGATCCTGAAGAGAAACCTTTGGTTACCTGTAGCGAAGATCTGAGTGAGAAGTACATCCTCGGTCCTGTTGAACTCAATGGAAGCGACCTTTCAAACGCCGAGGCTGGAACAGTAACAGGAGCGAATGGTGCAGTTACTAACGATTGGGCTGTAAACCTCTCGTTCAACGCAGCTGGCGGAGAGAAGTTTGGAAATGTTACCCAACGTCTGTTCCCGCTCACTGAACCTCGAAACAGATTCGCAGTAACTATTGACGGCTACGTAATCACTGCGCCAACTACTCAGGCTGTTATCACCGGTGGCACAGCGCAGATCACCGGATCATTTGACCAGCCAGGTGCTAAGACTCTCGCTGACAAGCTTAAATACGGTTCTTTGCCAATCTCGTTCACAGTGCAGTCACAAGAGGACATCTCTGCAACTCTAGGAACAGAACAACTTCAGGCAGGTCTTTTAGCCGGTCTTATTGGACTTCTTTTGGTTGTTGGTTACTCGATCTTCCAATACCGCGGTCTTGCTGTTCTAACGTTGGGTTCTCTTACGATCGCAGCAATCCTTACGTACATCATGATCGCTCTTTTGACCTGGCGTCAGGACTACCGTCTTTCACTATCTGGTATTGCTGGTTTGATCGTTGCTATCGGTATTACTGCAGACTCCTTCATTGTCTACTTTGAGCGTGTTCGTGATGAGCTTCGCGAAGGCAAGCCACTCAATGTTGCGGTTGAAGCTGGATGGCAACGTGCCAAGAGAACAATCCTTGTCTCTGACGCAGTAAGCCTTCTAGCGGCTGGAACTCTCTTCGCTCTTACTGTTGGAAACGTAAAGGGATTCGCCTTCACGCTTGGTCTAACCACGCTAATTGACCTTGCCGTCGTTTGGCTCTTCACCTATCCAGCGTTTAGGCTCATGGCTCAAACTAAGTTCTTCTCAAGTGGACACAAGCTGTCAGGACTTGAAATCAAGGAGAGCTCAGGTTTCGGTTATACGGGCAGAGGGCAATTTAGAGTTGGCCCACAGGTTTCTGCAGGAAAGGCTGCGAAGTCTTCTAAGGAAGCAGAGCGCCGTCAAACAATTGCAGAACGTAAGGCTTCGTCTACACAAGAGGAGACAAATTAATGTCTAAATTTAATGACTTCGGAAATCAGCTTTACAGCGGTGAAAAGTCCATCGATTTCATCGGCAGAAGAAAGTACTTCTATCTAATTGCTGCCGTGATGCTCGTGCTTGCGATCCTTATCCCTGCAGCTCGTGGAGGTTTCAACTTCGGTATCGAGTTCAGAGGTGGCTCTGAATACCGAGTACCGGCAGCAAGCACTGTTTCGGAATCTAAGGCAGAGGAAGCTGTCCATTCAGTTATGCCTGGTATCGAAGTTTATGTCGCACGACTTGGTAACGACACTCTGAGAGTGCAAACTCAGACATTGAGTGATGCAGAGTTCAAGGATGTCCGGGTTGCGTTGGCAAAAGAATTTGACGTCAAGTTTGACCAGGTTAATGCCTCATTCATCGGTCCTAACTGGGGAGCTGACATCACCAACAAAGCAATCTCAGGTTTGGTGACCTTCGTTATTCTTGCCGCCATTCTTATGGCTCTCTACTTCAGAACACTAAAGATGAGCGCTGCGGCATTGTTAGCTCTACTTCACGATCTGGTGATTACTGCTGGAATCTATGGATCCCTTGGTTTCGAAGTTACTCCGGCAGCAGTTATTGGTTTCCTAACCATCCTTGGTTATTCCCTTTACGACACCGTCGTTGTGTTCGACAAGATCCGAGAGAATACGCTTGAAGTTGAGTTCAGCGAGACTGCAACTTTTGCTGAGCGAGTAAACCTTGCGATCAACCAGACCCTTGTGCGTTCGATTAACACTTCTGTCGTCGCCGTTCTCCCGGTTGCTGCGATTTTGTTCATCGGTGCATTTGTGCTTGGTGCAGGAACCATGCGAGACATTTCCCTAGCCTTGTTCATCGGAATTGTCGTTGGTACCTACTCAACGATTTTCATCGCAGCTCCTTTCTACTCACACCTTCGTGAGGGAGAAGCCAAGTATGCAAAGGCCGCCAAAAAGGTCTTCGCAAAGCGCGCTTAGATAGACAGAGCAAGCCAGATGAAAACTTTCTCGACTGGCAGCAGGTGAATCATGTCTGACACTTCTTCAGGTGGCGCATTAGCAGCGCTTAGAAGCAGACTGCCTCGAATCTTTACGAGACCTGTCGAAGGCACTGGTATCGCTGACGTTATCAGGTCAGCGAAAGTTTCTCACCCGAAGCTCGATTTCTCCGTGGTTGAGCGCGCTTACCAGGTTGCTGAGAGGGCTCATCAGGGTCAGACTCGTAAAAGTGGCGATCCATACATAACTCACCCTGTTGCCGTTGCTCAATTGCTTGCTGATCTGGGTATCGGGCCAGCCGGCCTTGCAGCCGCTCTTCTTCACGACACAGTCGAGGATACCGACTACTCATTGACGCAGTTGAAGAATGACTTTGGCGATGAGATTGCAATGCTTGTGGATGGCGTCACAAAGCTCGACAAAGTGAAGTTCGGTGAGAATGCACAGGCTGAGACAGTTCGCAAGATGGTTGTGGCAATGTCTAAAGACATTCGCGTGTTGGTAATCAAGCTTGCAGACCGTCTTCACAATGCTAGAACCTGGGGATTTGTTCCTGAGGAGAAGGCAAGATACAAAGCTCAAGAGACCTTAGAGATTTATGCCCCGCTAGCGCACAGACTTGGTATCTCAACTTTCAAGTGGGAACTAGAAGACATTTCTTTCTCTGTGCTTTACCCAAAGGTTTACGACGAGATTGTTAACCTCGTTAGGCAGCGTTCGCCTAAACGTGAGGAGTTTATCCAGGGCGTCATCGGCGCAATCGACGCAGACCTCAAAGACAACAAGATCAAGGGGAGTGTTGCAGGAAGGCCTAAGCAGTATTACTCGATCTACCAAAAGATGGTTGTTCGCGGCCGCGAATTCGATGATATCTATGACCTAGTGGGTATTCGAGTGATTGTTCCAGAGGTTCGTGACTGCTACGCAATCCTTGGAGCAATTCACGCACGCTGGAATCCAGTGCCGGGTCGATTCAAAGATTACATTGCTATGCCTAAGTTCAACCTTTATCAGTCACTGCACACGACGGTCATTGGGCCAAACGGGCGTCCGGTTGAAATCCAGATTAGAACCCAAGAGATGCACAACCGGGCTGAGTATGGTGTTGCTGCGCACTGGAAGTATAAGGAAATTGGTAGCGATGGAAAGATCAGCTCCGAGGACGATCTCGTTTGGCTCAAGCACCTCTCCGACTGGCAGCATGAGACAGCCGATCCTAGTGAATTCCTGGACGCACTTAGATTCGAAATTGGGGCGAAGGAAGTTTATGCTTTCACGCCTAAGGGTCGAGTGATTGGTCTTTCAACTGGAGCAACCCCAGTTGACTTCGCCTATGCTGTCCACACAGAAATTGGTCACAAGACCATGGGTGCGAAGGTAAATGGTCGATTGGTTCCATTGGAGACTCAACTTCATTCTGGAGATGTGGTCGAAATTTTGACCTCTAAGTCACAGGATGCATCTCCAAGCCAAGACTGGTTGCAATTTGTTCAAAGTCAACGAGCAAAATCAAAAATTAAGGCATGGTTCACTGCAGAGCGAAAAGATGATGCAGTTGAGCGCGGAAAAGATCTTCTCGCCAAGGCTTTGCGTAAACAGAACCTACCAATTCAAAGAGCTCTGGCAACTGACAGCCTTCTAAAAATCACTAGCGATCTTCGTTATGCAGAGCCATCTGATCTGTATGCGGCTATCGGTGATAACCATCTTTCAGCACAATCAGTTGTGGAAAAGATGGCTGCTGCATTGTCCGCGGATGAAGACGCTGAGGAACCTGTATTTGAACTTCCGAATAAGCCTGCAACCAGAACAAGAACAGGGGACTCTGGTATTCTTGTGCGAGGCGATGCTGATGTAATGGTGAAACTAGCTCGTTGCTGCACTCCGGTACCAGGTGATGACATTCTAGGTTTCGTTACCCGGGCAAATGGGGTGTCTGTTCACAGAAGTGACTGTAAGAATGCTGATGACCTAAGAGAACAATCAGAAAGACTGATCGATGTTAGCTGGGACATCTCCGCGAAAGCCTTGTTCTTGGTTCAAATTCAAATCGAAGCGTTGGACCGCGGTGGATTGTTGAGCGATGTGACCAGAGTGCTAAGCGAGCACCATGTGAACATTCTCTCCGCATCTGTTTCAACGAGAGCGGATAGAGTGGCGCTGAGCAGGTTTGTCTTTGAGATGAGTAATCCTGCTGCGCTGGATTCTCTTCTGAATGCTGTTAGAAGAATCGATAACGTCTACGACGTATACCGAGTTAGCAACACCTAGCTGTTAGCTATAACTACTTCCAACCAAGCCTTCTTGGTGTCTAACGCTTCCTGTGCCTTGCTTATCTTGCCTGCATCACCAGTTGCCTTAGCGGCTTCTAGTTCAACTTCAAGTTTTGCGATACCAGCCTCTAGCTGAGTACGTACAGAGTTAGTTCTGTCAATAGTTGCAGGGTCGCTCTTGCGCCAAAGTTCATCTTCAACACGCTTGATCTTGGCTTCAACAGCCTTCAGTCTGTCTTCAGTTGCACGCATCTGATCGCGTGGAACTTTGCCTGCTTTCTCCCAACGAGCGTTGATTGACTTCATTGCGGCCTTTGCAGCCTCAAGATTTCCCTCAACGTTGATTGCCTCTGCTTCGGTTAGCAGGGCAAGCTTTGCTTCTAGGTTTGCACTGAATGCCACATCGTCTGCAGCAAGCTTCTCGCTGCGAGCAGTGTAGATTGCATCTCCAGCAGCTTTGAATCTTGCCCAGTGTGCATCGTCTGTCTTTAGTTTGGTCTTAGGAAGTGCTTTCCAAGCAGTTAGTAGATCCCTGTACTCTGCTGAACCTTCGGCACCCTTAGCAACAAGCGCCTCAGCTTTGATTACCAGGTCAAGTTTCGCTTGCTTACCAGCTTTAGCTGCCTGGTCAGCAGCAGCAAAGTATGAACGCTTGTGCGCATCAAATGAATTTCTAGCCTTTGAGAATCTCTGCCAAAGTTCATCAGCCTTAGCTTTAGGAATCTTGACCGAAGATTTCTGGTTCTCTTGCCAAGCGGTAAAGAGTTCAGTCATCTTTACTGTTGAATTCTTGTAGTTAATCTTCTGTGGGTCTTGAGAAGCAATTTTTTCCGCTTCAAGAACGATAGCCTCACGGACCACTACAGCAGCTGAAACCGCTTCAGCATGTTTCGCAGCTGACTCTGCAAGAGCTTCTCCCAGGGAATCCTTCACAGCAGTCACTCGCACTCTTAGTGCCTCTAAGTCACCAAGGGCAGCAGGCGACGCAAGATCTGAAATCAACTTTTCGGCAGACTTGGCAATTGACTTAGGGTCAGCTTTAGCCTTCGCACGCTGTTCAAGAATTCTCACCGTGTCTGCAAGATCTTGGTAGCGCTTCGAGTAGAAGGCTACGGCTTCATCAATGGTCATAGCAGGTTGGGAACCGATCAGACGCTCGACGCCAGCATCGACTACATACACGTTGCCGGTTTCATCGACTCTTCCGAAACTGATTTCGAGTGTTGACACTTATTGCTCCCTATTCGCTGTTCTCTACTTGAGTGTAATGGTGGAAATGTTCGTCTTAACCTTTGGCTTTCCATCACCAGAGCCATCCTTAGTGCCAGCCTTGATAATTGGGTCAAGACCAGCTAAACCTGAGGTAACTTCTCCGAAAACTGTATATCCACCAGCAGCATCATTTGGAATCTTTGAATCATCGTAGACGATAAAGAATTGGCTGCCCATGGTGTTTGCACCGTTGCTCTGCCTAGCCATTGCTAGCCAACCCTTCTTGTAGGTTGGTGCTTCATCACCAGTTGCTTTAGGCGTGTTCTCCAGAGGGCCGAAAGAGTAGCCAGGGCCACCGCTTCCATCTCCATCTGGGTCGCCACACTGCAATACATAAATTCCAGATGTGGTTAGACGGTGACAACTGATCCCTGTGTAGAAACCGTCGATGTTTGCTAGTTGAACGAAATTCGCAACTGCCTGAGGTGCTAGTTTTCCATGCAGGGTAATTCCTAGGCTTGCCTTGTTAACAATCATTGTTCCAGTCCAGTCGCGGCATTCCGAAATCGCTGCGTCAGGTATTTGCACAGGAGATTTCTCACCGCCAACTGTAGGAATCGGAGTCTGAGTGAAATTGATACATGCTGTCAGTGGAACACCAGGACCAAAGTTGAAATACACATATTGAGAAGCAGAAGCGAAAAGAACTACTGCGGCTGTGATGATCACTGCAAGGCGGTTATCACGAGCACGCACCTTAACTCTGTGGTCAAGAACGTTTTGCTTCGCTTCAAAACCCTGCAGACTCTTTTTTGCAGCCTCTAGTGTGCTTTTGGTGGTCTTAGCCAATTTATGCCTCCGTATTTTGTGTTCTGTTTGATTTTAGAGCAGTGTCCAAGTGGTTTAGCCTTGAATAGTGAATACTGACGACCTATTTGATTTTCCCATTGGTATGCCTCTAGCGGCAAGGATGCGTCCTAGGAACCTAGGAGAGATTGTTGGCCAATCAAAGGTACTAGGAAAAGCTGGAGTTTTAGCCCAATACTTAGATCCCGCTGTGGGCATACAGGCAATCCCATCCATGATTTTCTATGGTCCACCCGGAACCGGTAAGACCACATTGGCAAGGTTGCTGGCTCACTCCAATTCGCGAAGATTCATCGAAATTTCCGCTATCAACAGCTCCATCGCTGACTTGCGCTCTGCCATGCAAACCT
Organism: Actinomycetota bacterium; assembly: GCA_009927245.1. Lineage (GTDB taxonomy): Bacteria > Actinomycetota > Actinomycetes > Actinomycetales > Microbacteriaceae > Rhodoluna. The sequence continues at coordinate 8,296 of RFNI01000177.1, forward strand.
CCGTTGCAGACATCCAAGCAGGTAAAGATGCTGCGATAGTTTTCGTCGACGAGATTCATAGGTTCTCAAAGGTTCAGCAGGAATCTCTTCTAAAAGCTGTGGAAGACGGAGAAATAGTCCTCATTGGCGCGACAACCGAAAACCCGAGCTTTGCTCTCACATCCGCCATACTCTCTCGAGCAGCCGTCATCGAACTCGTCAATCTCGATGATGCTGACCTAGTTATCCTGCTGAAATCAGCACTTGAAAGTGAGCGAGGGCTCGAAGGTAAAGTTCAAGCGTCAATAGGGGTCCTTGAGCTAATTGCTAGCCAGTCAGGTGGAGACGCCAGAAAGGCTCTCACAGTCCTTGAAACAGCTGCAAACTTAGTGATCCGCGCAGGTCGTTCTGAGATAGAACATGAGGATGTCAGGGCGTCAATCAACAAAGCACTCAATAGATACGACGCCAATGGAGACCAGCACTACGACATTATTAGTGCGTTCATCAAGTCAGTGAGGGGGTCTGATGCGGATGCGGCTCTCCACTGGCTAGCAAGGATGATTGTTGGGGGAGAAGACCCAAGGTTTATCGCTAGAAGGCTTGTAATCCTGGCTTCTGAAGATATTGGGCTTGCCGATCCCAATGCCCTAGTGATAGCAAATGCCACCATGCAGGTAGTTGCCCAGATCGGTATGCCAGAAGGTCGCATCCCGCTGGCTTCGACCACGATCTACCTAGCTCTAGCTCCTAAGTCAAACAGAGCCTATGAGGCCATCAATGCCGCAGTAGCCGATGTCGAAGGCGGACTAAGCCCAGCTGTTCCAAAACACCTAAGGTCAGCAACACTGGGCAAGGACCCCGGCTACGAGTACCCGCATGATGTCGACGGAGGTATTTCAGCTCAGGAGTATGTCCCAACGGTTGCCTTGAAGAAGTACTACGTGCCGAAGCCAATTGGCTTCGAAAACACACTGCTTGAGCGCATGAGCCGGATCCTTCCATTTCTAAAGCGCAAGCAATAACCCTTGGCTTCTTTTCGCCTAAACTGCTAAGATTTAGAGGTTGCCGACCTGAACAACGCATGGCTGCGAGTTGTTCGACCGGTGAGTGAATCTTATTTAGCCAAGATCCACCAGGCACAAAACTTTTAGTAAACCTATATATTTCCCGAAAGGAATACGTGTCTAAAACCACACGCACAAGAAGCAAGACCCGTTTGTCACGCGCATTGGGTATTGCCCTAACTCCAAAAGCAGCAAAGTACCTAGAGAAGCGTCCATACGCTCCAGGTCAGCACGGTCGCACCAAGCGAAAGGCAGACAGCGACTTCGCCGTTCGTCTTCGTGAGAAGCAGCGTCTACGCGCACAGTACGGTATCCGTGAAGCACAGCTTCGCAAGACTTTCAACGACGCAAAGCGTCAAGAGGGTCTAACTGGTGAAAACCTAGTTGAGCTTCTAGAAATGCGCCTTGACGCTCTAGTGCTACGTTCTGGTTTCGCCAGAACAATGGCTCAGGCTCGTCAGATGGTTGTTCATCGCCACATCTTGGTAGATGGTCTAAGAATTGACCGTCCTTCAGCTCGTGTGAAGGTTGGTCAGATGATCCACGTTCACGAGAAGAGCGAATCAACCGAACCTTTCCAGGTTGCTGCTGCCGGAGGTCACGTTGATGTTCTTCCTCCAGTTCCTGGTTACCTAAGCGTTGAACTAGACAAGCTTCAGGCAACCCTAGTTCGTCGCCCAAAGCGTGCTGAAGTTCCAATCACTTGTGAAGTTCAGCTTGTGGTTGAGTATTACGCTGCTCGCTAGTAGATAAGGCTCATGTTCATGAATGGTGCAGATTTAGCGTCTCTTATTTGTGCTGGTGCATTCGTAGTACTGGTAATAGCAATTGTTATCGTGCTATCAAAGCTAGCCAAACTTGTTGATGTTGCATCTGCAACCATTCGTGAAACAGGCGACAGCCTGGTGCCACTCCTAGACGAACTAACCGAAGCAACTGCTTCAACCAACAAACAGCTTGAAAAGATCGATGTTATTACCGACAGCGTTGTTGAAACAACAACTAATCTTTCGAGTTTGATCTCAACTCTCACAGACACAATCGGTGGCCCACTTCTAAGA
>RFNI01000193.1 GCA_009927245.1 Actinomycetota bacterium
CCGACATCTATTGCCAATCTTCGGCCAGTGCGCAAGGACTAGCTCAGGCTCTCGACGATTGCCTTGATGGCGTTAGAGATCTCAGCTGGGTTAGTTCCGCCGCCCTGTGCAATATCGGACTTTCCGCCACCGCCACCACCAAGTATCTGGCTTGCAGTCTTTACAAGTTCTCCAGCCTTGACACCATTTGCCTGAGCAAGTTCGTTTGCAACAACCACAACGGCAGGTTTTGCATCAACGACACCGAAGATGGCAATCACTGTTGCACTTGCATTTGAATTTTCTCTGACCTTGATTGCTAGGTCACGAAGAGATTCAATGCTGGAGACTTGCTCAACTGTTGCACTAATTAAAGTGGCTTTGGCAAGTTCTTTACCTGATGCAATTAGTTCAGGAACTCGAGAACTCAACGCCGCGCTTTGGAATACAGCAAGTTCTTTTTGGGTGTCCTTTAGTTCTTGCAGGAACTGAGCAATTCGTTCTGCGGCGTTTGCAGGATTTGTCTTCAGCGCTTCAGCAACTACTTGCAGTTGCAGTCGATCTCTGTTGAATGAGGAGATTGCATCCAAACCGACCAGGGCTTCAAGTCTTCTTGAACCAGATCCAACTGAAGATTCGTTGGTAATTGAAACTAAGCCAATCTGTGAGCTTCTAGCAACGTGGGTTCCACCACAGAGTTCTCTAGACCAAGGACCACCAATTTGAACGACGCGAACGCTCTCGTCATAGGTTTCACCAAAGAGTGCAACTGCTCCCCAGGTTTTAGCTTCAGGCAGCGACATGAACTGCGCGCTAACGGCAAGATCAGATCTGATAGCTATGTTGCTGATTTCTTCGATCTCCGAACGGGTTTCAGCTGAGAGAGCTGAGTTCCAAGAGAAATCAAGTCGTAGGTAACCCGGCTTGTTGTATGAACCTGACTGCAAAGCTGTTGGCCCTAGCACTTGTCTAAGAGCAGCGTGAACAACGTGAGTACCTGAGTGAGACTGAGCTGCACCCAAACGCCAGTTAGCATCAACATTTGTGCGAACGATGTTCTCTAGCTCAACTCCACCAGATCTAACAAGAACCTTGTGAGATACCAAACCCTTAACAGGCTTCTGGACATCCAATACCTCAAGTTCGAACCCGTTACCGAGAATCAAACCAGCATCAGCAGCTTGACCACCGGACTCAGCATAGAAACTGGTCTCATCAAGTATCACCTCTACGACTGAACCAGCCTCTGCTTTTGATACCGAGTTGCCGTCGTGAATAATTCCTAGAACTTTACCTTCTGCTTCGAGTGACTCATAGCCAGCAAATCTTGTGAGTCCTAGAGTTCTAAACTCACCATAGACACTTAGATCTGTAGCACCTGACTTCTTGAGCTTGGCGTCAGCTTTAGCTCTAGTCTTTTGTTCAAGCATCAGGGCAGTGAATGATTCACGATCAACAGAAAGTCCAGACTCCTCTGCAATTTCAACTGTCAGGTCAATTGGGAAACCGTAAGTATCGTGAAGCAGGAATGAAGTTGCTCCATCAAGTTCACTCTTACCAGCACTCTTAACAGTTTCAATCGCTGCATCAAGTACTGATGTTCCAGAGACTAGTGTTCTGAGGAATGCTTCTTCTTCTGCTCTAACAGTTGCATCAATTCTTGAGTACTGATCTTCAAGATCTGGGTATGCATCTACCATTGCGTTCTTTGAGGTCAGGAAAAGCTTTGCAAATACTGGTTCGTTAACGCCTAGAAGTCTCATTGCACGAACAGTTCTACGAAGCAGTCTTCGCAGCACGTAGCCTCGACCATCGTTACTAGGACTAACTCCATCAGAGATCAGCATCAGTGCACTGCGCACATGGTCTGCAACGACTCTTAGACGAACGTCGTCGTTCTCATCTGCTCCGTAAGTTTTACCTGCTAGTTCAGCTGCAAGGTCTAGAACTGGACGAACTTGATCTATTTCGTAGAGGTTCTCAACACCTTGCATGAGGAATGCGACACGCTCTAGACCCATACCTGTATCGATGTTCTTCTTTGGAAGTTCACCAAGAATCTCAAAGTTATCTTTGCCACCGCCTTGGCCGCGCTCATATTGCATGAACACAAGGTTCCAGATCTCGATATAACGATCTTCGTCAGCTTCAGGTCCACCCTCCACACCGTATGAAGGTCCGCGGTCATAATAAATTTCGCTACAAGGTCCAGCTGGTCCAGGTTGACCAGTTGACCAGTAGTTATCTTTCATGCCTCGTTTCTGGATTCTCTCCAGAGGAATGTCGGCAACTTCTCTCCAGATGCCAATTGATTCTTCATCGTCTTGGAAGACAGTAACCCAGAGGAGTTCTTTATCAAGCCCTAGTCCGCCTGAATCGGTAGATGATGTTAGGAACTCCCATGCGAAAGCGATTGCTTCCTTCTTGAAGTAATCACCGAATGAGAAGTTTCCATTCATCTGGAAGAAGGTTCCGTGACGAGTTGTCTTGCCGACTTCTTCGATGTCTAGAGTTCTAACACACTTCTGCACACTAGTTGCACGTGCATACGGTGCAGGAATGAGACCTGTCATGTATGGAATGAATGGAACCATTCCAGCGACGGTAAAAAGAAGAGACGGGTCTTCGCTGATTAGCGAAGCACTCGGAACTACGACGTGATCTTTACTCTCAAAGAACTTGAGCCAGCGTCTTTGGATTTCGGCTGTCTTCAATCTCTACCTCGTACGTTTAGTTGTGGCTGCTGGCTTCTTAGTTGTTCTAGCTGCAGGCTTCTTT
>RFNI01000108.1 GCA_009927245.1 Actinomycetota bacterium
CTGGGGTTGCTTCTGCAGAAATAATCTGACGCATAGCCCAGTCCGCTTGATCACGAGTTAGGTCCTCAGCAGCAACTAGGTTGCCAAAAATGGACTTCCAACTCAATGCGTCATTCATTGCTTCAGTTTAGCCTTCCAGTACTTGGAAAAATGTGAATTTAAACCTCACAACATCGGTAGATCTCAGCGTTTATAACGATTTGGCAATGTAGAATTGGAGCATGACAACTGCTCCCCTAGCTCACGGTCAAGTCCACCGCCCTAGTGCCACTTCAGTGGGTACTATCGTCTGGCTGGGTAGTGAAGTTATGTTCTTTGCGGCTCTATTTGCCATGTATTTCAGCCTTAGAGCTAACTCACCTGAGATCTGGGAAGCCGATACAGCCAGACTCAATGTCCCATTTGCTCTGGTCAACACCTTGATTCTTGTTGCTTCATCATTTACAGCCCAGTTCGGCGTGTTTGCTGCCGAAAGAATGCAGCCTAGAGCCACAGGCGCGTCCCCTTTCAAATGGGGAATGGTTGAGTGGTTTATCCTCAGCTACATCCTCGGAGCCGTCTTCGTTTCTGGTCAGGTTTGGGAGTATGCGACTTTGATTAGCGAAGGCATTTCCCTAGATAGCAACGCCTACGGTTCTTCTTTCTACATCACTACTGGTTTCCACGCTCTACACGTGACCGGTGGTTTGATTGCCTTCCTGTTCGTTATCGGAAGAAGCTTTGCTGCGATTAAGTTCGGTCACAAGGAAGCAACAGCAGCAATCGTGGTCTCTTACTACTGGCACTTCGTTGACGTAGTTTGGATCGGTCTTTTCCTAATTATTTACGTATTGAAATAACCAGAAGGCACATTTACCCAGATGATGAAAAAGAAGATAAACGGTATGCGCCGAAGCCCAAAGGCTTTGGGGATCGTCTTATTCGCTGGCCTGCTAGCGGTTGGAACCGGATACACGGCTGTTAACGCAGCGGTCTCCCCTAAGGTCCAATCGGTTCGCACTGCTGAGGAAATCGCTCTAGGAAAGAAGCTGTTCCTCTCAAACTGTTCTTCATGTCACGGTAAGAATGCTGAAGGAACTGCAAACGCTCCGAGCCTTATTGGTGTTGGAGAAGCATCTGTTGATTTCCAGGTCTCAACCGGTCGTATGCCTGGAGCTGCAAGTGGTCCTCAGCTAGAAGTTAAGCCTGTTCAGTTCACTGAGGAGCAAACCTCTGCAATGGCTGCATATATCGGTTCTCTTGCAGATGGCCCTAGTATTCCTGACGCGGCTTATCTGCAGGCCAACGGAAACCCAACAGTGGGTGGAGAACTTTTCAGAATTAACTGTGCGATGTGCCACAACGCAGGTGGTGCAGGTGGAGCGCTGACCGAAGGTAAGTACGCTCCGAACCTAATGAAGTCTTCAGCTAAAACTATTTACGAAGCGATGGTTACAGGTCCGCAAAACATGCCTGTATTCAACGAAGCAAACATCACCCCAGAAGAAAAGAACGACATCATCACCTACCTGACCTATCTGCAAAACAACAGATCAGTCGGCGGTGAAGAGCTAGGAAACCTTGGCCCTGTAGTTGAAGGACTATTGGCTTGGTTAGGTCTACTCGGATTACTTGTTACCATCACCGTATGGCTTGGCGCTAAGTCAAACTAGTCAGAAAGATTAAAGTGAGCGAAGATTCAAAAGACTTGGTAAAACAGGTTGACAGTCGTTACTCAGAACACGAGTACGAAACTGGTCTTAGGGTCATCCACGAGGATGCCGTGAAAGATCCTGGTTTAGAGCCACACCGCGTTCGTATGACTGACAAGAGCGTCAAGCATGAGAAGAACGCAGTGCGTCAAGTAACACTTCTGTTTGTTATCTCAATGCTTGGAAGTGCTTTCGCTCTTTACTCATACTTCGCCTTCCCAATTGTTATTGGCGACATGAACAGTGTTCGTATGAACACTTTGTTCCTTGGTTTGGGAATCACCCTAGGACTATTCGGCATTGGTGTTGGTGCAGTTCACTGGGCTAAGACACTTATGCCCGACAACGAAGTAACTGAAGAGCGTCACCTAACCCGTGGCTCAGATGAGAAGCGTGCTGCTGCAATTGAAATCATCAATCTTGCAAATCAAGAGTCAGGTTTCAGCAGAAGAAAGCTGATCAGAAGAACTCTTTACGGAGCACTTGCCCTCTTCCCACTTCCTGGTCTGATTATCTTCGGTGATCTTGGCCCTAACGTAAACGACAAACTTCGTCACACCGCTTGGAAGCCTGGAACTCGATTGGCTAGAGACCCAAACGGTCGTCCAATCAAGGCATCAGATGTCACAGTCGGATCTGTTTACCACGTGGTCCCTGAAGGCCTTATGCCAGGTGACCACGGCTACCTCGAAGAGAAGGCCAAGGCTGCTGTTCTTCTAGTTCGCGTTGACCCAAGTGAACTTATTGAGACTGAAGAACGTGCGAGCTGGTCTTACCAGGGAATCGTTGCTTACTCAAAGATTTGTACTCACGTGGGTTGCCCAGTTGCTCTCTACGAGCAGCACACTCACCACCTACTCTGCCCATGTCACCAGTCCACATTTGATCTAGTCGATGGTTGCAAGGTTGTCTTTGGTCCTGCGACAAGAGCTCTTCCTCAACTTCCAATCACCGTCGATGCTGAAGGATATCTAATTGCTCAAAGCGATTTCAACGAACCTGTTGGTCCGTCATTCTGGGATAGGAGTGTCAAGTAATGAGTAACACTTCTACTACTCCAAAGAAGAACGGTTTCCTAGCTGGAACGGCCAACTACGTTGACGAGCGAGTCGGTGTCGGAGGAATTCTTAAGGAATTTGGTCGCAAGATCTTCCCTGACCACTGGTCATTCATGCTGGGTGAAGTGGCGCTGTATTCATTCCTAGTGCTACTTCTATCTGGAACATTCCTTACTTTCTTCTTCGACCCTTCAATGGCTGAAACCATTTACGAAGGTTCATACGCTCCCCTAAAGGGTGCGCACATGTCTGTCGCATACTCTTCAAGCTTGGACATCAGCTTTGAAGTTCGCGGTGGTTTGTTGATGCGTCAGGTTCACCACTGGTCTGCACTTCTATTTGTTGCAGCAGCTGGTCTCCACATGCTCAGAGTTTTCTTCACTGGTGCTTTCCGCAAGCCACGTGAATTGAACTGGGTTGTTGGTTTCGTTCTTTTCGTTCTTGGTATGGCCGCTGGTTTCACCGGTTACTCACTTCCAGATGATCTACTTTCAGGTAACGGACTTCGAATCATTGACGGAATGATGAAGGGTGTTCCATTCGTTGGAACATCAATCTCAGCTGGACTATTCGGTGGAGAGTTCCCTGGAACTGCCATCGTTGGAAGACTTTACAGCCTTCACATCATGCTCGTGCCAGCTTTGATTCTTGTCTTCTTAGCTCTGCACTTGTTTATGCTCGTGATCCACAAGCACACCCACTACTCAGGTCCTGGTAAGAAAGACACCAACGTAGTTGGTTACCCTCTAATGCCTGTTTACGTTGCAAAGGCTGGTGGATTCTTCTTCATCGTCTTCGGTGCAATCATGTTGATCGCAACATTCTTTACCATCAACCCAATCTGGAACTACGGTGGCTATGACCCATCCCCTGTTTCAGCTGGTACTCAGCCTGACTGGTACATCGGATGGTTGGATGGTGCGCTACGTCTTGCTCCGACTGGTATCGAGTTCATGATTGGTGACTACACAGTCTCAACCAACATTCTTCTTCCACTGGTCGTCAGCTTGGTGTTCCTTGCTATCGTTGCTGTTTATCCGTTCATTGAGAACTGGGTAACCGGAGACAAGAGAGAGCACCACGTTCTTGACCGTCCACGTAACGCTCCAACAAGAACTGCCATCGGTGCAGCTGGTGTTACGTTCTACGCAGTGCTATGGGCTGGTGCGAGCACAGACTTGATTGCCACAAACTTCAAGATGTCACTGAACCAGGTTCTGGTGAGCATGCAGATTGCCTTGATTGTCCTACCGTTCGTAGCGTTCTTCGTGACCAAGCGAATCTGTCTAGCTCTCCAGCGTAAGGATCGCGAAATTGCTATCCACGGTAGAGAATCTGGTCGTATCGTACGTCTACCGCATGGTGAATACATCGAAGTTCACGAGCCTCTAGAGCCTCACGATCTATACAAGCTAGTTGACTTCAAGGACTACAAGCCAACCCTTGCTAGACCTAACGCTCAGGGAAAGATCACCTTCTCAAGCAGAATCCGTGCATCACTTTCTAAGTTCTACTTCGAAGACCGCATTGCCCCTGCTACCCAAACCGAGATTGATGAAGCAGCACATCACAATCACGAGATTGAAGCAGAAGTAAAGAAAGCTATCGAAGCTAGCAAGTAAAGAACCAGTTTAGGTAAGTGCCCGCCAAGAAACTATTCTCGGCGGGCACTTTCATTTCTGACATGTCTTGTTGACCTCATAGCAAAATACTCATTGGCCTCAAGAGATACATTCAAAATCACGCTGTCCAGGTGGCAGGGGCCAAATCAGGTTCAACTTCTCCCCCGCTTCTACGCTCAATCAGATTGAATTCGCAAGTAGGTCCTCAGTTGGATCGAGATCAAAGCTCTAGTTATCAGTACGAAATACTCACATAGAATTCGGGCAATAAAAAACCCCAAGCAACTCAGAAAGTTACTCGGGGCTCTTCAGTAATTCTTAGTGAGCGTGCAATCCTCTTGAGTGCTCAAAGACGAAGCCGATTAACGCAACTATTGCCAATGGGAAACCGATGATAAATATCCACCAACCAATTGCTAGAGATGTGAAGCACAAAGCTCCGCCAATACCTAGCATGATTGGCCACCAAGACCATGGGGCAAAGAAACCCATCTCTGCTTCACCATCTTCGATGTTTGCATCTGGAAGGTCTTCAGGACCGGTAAAGCTCTTTGCGGTTTTACCTAAGTAAAAAGCAATGAAACCGGTTAGGAAAACTAGCATTCCAATTGCGGCGAAACCGATAACTTCGATCTCACCGTAAACAAGGTTTGACCAGTAACCGTAAACGGCTGCAACGATAATGTAAAAAACGGTGAGGAGATTAAAAATAGCTACGTTGGTCTTCATTATTTAACTTTCACCTTTGGAGCCTCTTGTGGCAATGAAGCTGGGTCAGCAAAATCTGGGTGGTGTAAATCAAACGCCGGAGACTCACTTCTGATTCTTGGAATGCTAGTGAAATTGTGTCTTGGGAATGGAGTTGCAGTCGCCCACTCAAGTGAACGTCCGTAACCCCAAGGGTCATTTAGCTCAACCTTCACGCCATTGCGGTGTGTGATCCATACGTTCCAAACGAATGGAAGCATTGAAAGCGCAAGTAATGCGGAGCCAGCTGTTGAAACCTGGTTCATCCAAGTGAATCCATCAGTTTCTAGGTATGTGGCATAACGTCTTGGCATACCGATAACTCCTAGCCAGTGCTGGACTAGGAAGGTTACGTGGAATCCAAAGAACAGAAGCCAGAAGTGAATCTTTCCAAGTCGCTCGTTGAGCATTTTTCCAGTCATCTTTGGCCACCAGAAATAGAAACCAGCGAACATAGCAAACACAACAGTTCCAAACACTACGTAGTGGAAGTGAGCTACCACGAAGTATGAATCAGAGAGGTGGAAGTCAAGTGCAGGAGAAGCAAGGATAACTCCAGTAAGACCACCGAAGATGAATGTGGTCAAGAAGCCCAAGCTCCAAAGCATTGGGGTTTCAAACGTGACAGAACCTCGCCACATCGTTCCGATCCAGTTGAAGATTTTCACACCGGTAGGAACGGCAATAAGCATTGTGGTGAATGCGAAGAACGGTAGCAATACAGAACCAGTGACATACATGTGGTGAGCCCACACGGTCATTGATAGCGCTGCAATTGCGATAGTCGCATAAACAAGAGTTCTGTAACCGAAGACTGGCTTGCGGCTGAATACCGGGAAGATCTCAGACACGATACCGAAGAATGGCAACGCAAGAATGTATACCTCTGGGTGACCAAAGAACCAGAACAAGTGCTGCCATAGCATTGGTCCACCGTTAGCTGGATCAAAAATGTGAGCACCGAACTTACGGTCTGCACCAAGTGCGAACAGAGCTGCTGCTAGAGGTGGGAAACACATGATGACAAGGATTGAAGT
>RFNI01000215.1 GCA_009927245.1 Actinomycetota bacterium
AGAAAGTGCCAGACCGAATACCCACAGATCTCCACCTAAACCGGGCGAGAACGTCGTACTCGATAGCGGAGCGTAAGCAAACCACCCGAAGGAAGCAGCACCCTGAGGTGTGAAGAAACCAGCAACTGCAATGAATGAACCGAAGAAGTAGAACCAGTAGGCAATTGCGTTCAGTCTTGGGAACGCAACATCCGGTGCACCAATCTGAACAGGCATCAAGACGTTAGCAAAACCAGCAAACAGCGGTGTTGCAAACATCAAGAGCATGATGGTTCCGTGCATTGTGAAGAGCTGGTTGTATTGCTCCTTCGTCTCAACGATGCTCAGTCCTGGCATTGCCAGCTGCGCACGAATAACAAGAGCCATCACACCTGCAATAAGGAAGTAGATGAATGCGGTGATTAGGTATAGGTAACCGATCTTCTTGTGATCAGTTGTGGTTAGCCAATCGACTACGATTCGACCTCTAGATTGCTTTACGGTAGTCATTTGTACTATCCCCGAATCTCTGGGTTGTCACCTGGCAGATTGCTGTTTCTGTTCAGGTTCTCTGGGTCATCTGGAAGTGCTGGCAATTGGCCTGTGAAGCCCTGAGCAGCAAGGTTTGCAATGTGGGTGTCGTAATCAGCTTGAGAGACAACCTTCACGTTGAAAAGCATCATCGAGTGGAATTCACCGCAGAGTTCGGCACACTTACCCTTGTAATCGCCGATAACCTGCGGGGTGAAATACATCTTGTTGACTCGGCCTGGGAATACGTCTTTCTTGTATAGGAAATCAATTACCCAGAATGAGTGAATAACGTCTCTAGAGATCAGATCAATCTCAATTGTTCTGTCAACTGGCAAGTAAAGGGTTGGCAGTTCGGCTTCAGTGCCGTCTTCTTGATACTGGATTCCGCTGTCAAAAACGTTGTTGTCGGTGTAGTTGAAGTCCCAAGACCACTGCTTTCCAACAACCTCGATGCGATAGTCGCTGGCCACAGGCTTCTCGATAGCTTCCATATCTCTTGCGGTCAGGGCAAAGAAACCAATAACCAAGATGAAAGGGACAACTGTAAAAAGGGTCTCAATCGGCATGTTGTAGCGAAGCTGAGGCGGGATCTCGTTGTCACCCTTACGTCTGCGGTAGACGATAATCGCGTAAAACATCAGTGCCCAAGCGATAATTCCAACACCCCAGAGGACAAGCCAAGAACCTACCCAGAGTTCTCTGATTCTTTCAGTGTGGTTGGTTACTCCACCAACTCCAGGCAAGAATCCGCGCGAAAACTCTTCAGGAGTGCAGCCAGTCAAGGTAATTAGGAGCAGTGAAACAATGGGCAGGGCTGCCCATTTCAATCGGCGCTTAGGAAGCACAATCGACCCTTCAATTTCAAATCGTTATATTCCAAGTTTAGGCGTTAGAAAGCGGGCTTCACGCCAAAACACAGGCGAAAGTGGTCAGTTTGAAGACTTTTTAGTTGAAAGATGATCCACAGGCACAGGTTCCCTGGCTGTTTGGGTTGTCAATCTCGAATGATCGCTTCTGGAAGGTGTCAACGAAGTCGAAAGTAGCGCCGTTGATGAAAGGTGCGCTCATGCCGTCAACTACTACCTCAACGCCATCGAAGTCCTTTACTAGGTCATCTTCGCGAAGTTCAGGGGTTAGCACGAAAGGCAAGTACTGGAAGCCAGCGCAACCGCCGACCTTAACTTCGACTCTGAGGCGAAGCTTCTCCCCCTCAGCCAGGTCAGATAGGTCAGCAGATTCAATGTGACGACGCAGTTCAGCCTTAGCAGCTTCCGTTATTTCAAGTCCATGAGTGAGTGTGTCGGTCATTTGTTCTCCTATTTTCTATCTAATTCTAAGCCGAATACCTGTGAAAAGGTAGGTTTTAGCCCTTTAGTTCATTAGAAGCCACCAAGAACAGGGCTTCAGCCACCATGGCATTCTTTAGGCCCACCAGATGCACTGATTCATTAGGGCTGTGAGCCCTAGAATCGGCGTCCTCAACACCTGTTACAAGAATCTGAGCTGCTGGGAATACCTCGGTTAGATCGGCAATGAACGGAATTGAGCCACCAATACCTATTTCGATGGCTGGATTGCCAAATGCCGCCCCTAGAGCCTGCTTCTTGAGTATGGATGCCCAGCCTGAAGTATCAGCCAAATAAGGCTTTCCAGTTTCAATCTCGCCGAATTCAAGGACTGCACCAAAAGGAATGTTGGCAGTCAGGTGAGCTCTTAGGAGGTCTAGAGCCTCATCTGGGTCCTGCCCTGAGGCGATTCTTAGACTAATTTTGGCTGAAACAGCGGGAAGTAGTGTGTTTGAGGACATTGCCACCGAAGGAACGTCCAAGCCAATTACTGTAATCGAAGGCTTACCCCAGATGCGGTCCATGATGCCACCTTCGCCAATTTGGCTAACCTGAGGCAAAAGACTGCTGTCAGCACGCAAATTAGCGTCTGTGTAAGGCAGATCCTCGAATTTATGGGTCTTTAGTCCTGAAACAGCAACACTTCCCTTTTCATCGTGCAGGGAAGCTAGAACCTTGAGCATTGGAATCATCGCATCTGGCACTGCCCCACCAAACATGCCCGAGTGGACAGCGTGTTCCATGGTCCGAACGGTGATTTCTTGAGAAACCATGCCTCTTAGAGAAACGGTCAAAGCTGGGACCTCTGGAGACCAGTTCATCGAATCGGCCACGATTATGACATCGGCAGCCAATTTAGCCTTATTCTCTTCTAGGAATGCTCTAAAAGTCCTAGATCCGGCCTCTTCCTCACCTTCGATGAAGACTGAGATACCTAAATCGAAATCATCCCCAACTACAGCCTTTAGGGCGTCGATGGCAGCCAAGTGGGCAACCACACCAGCTTTGTCATCGGCTGCACCTCGACCGTAGATACGACCGTCTTTGACAGTTGGCTCAAAGGCTGGGGTTTCCCAAACCGAGTCATCCCCCGGTGGCTGAACATCGTGGTGTGCATAAAGCAACACATGGGGCTTGCCATTCTTAGCCGGTCTTGATGCCAGTACGGCTGGAGCACCAGGTTTTCCATCGACAGTTGCTGTCTTTATTTCAACCTTGTCAAAGACACCTGTCTCTTCAAATAGCTTTGCTACCGCTTCAGCGCTTCGAACTAGGTCGTTGGCATCGAATGCATCCCAAGCAATACCGGGGATACGAACAAGCTTTCCGAGGGTTGCAACCCGCTGGGTGAACTCACTCTCTACTCGATCTCGAACTTTATTAGCGAGGTCTGAATTGGCAGTGATGGCTGAATCTGAGATTGGCTCTGGAGAGAATGTCATGAGAGTAATCTAGAACACAACGGCTATAAAACTAAGGACATAAATGAGCGACCAGCAAAAACCAGAAACTAAAACTGTTACCGGTAAAGGTCGCCCCACCCCCACCAGAAAAGAACGAGAAGCCGCTAACAAGCGTCCGCTGGTAGGTAACCGAAGCAAAGAGGCGCGACAGGCAGCCCGTGACGCTCAGCGAGCAGAGCGTGAAAAGGCTAGAAAGCTTGCACTCGCAGGAGATGAAAGGTACCTACTACCCCGTGACCGTGGTCCACAGCGGAAGATCATCCGTGATGTTTTAGACAACAGGTACACCCTTATCGAAGGACTAATGCCTCTAATGGTTCTATTCCTCTTGGTAACTTCATTCACTGATGACCGAGCTAAAGATGTCATCACCGTGGTCATGATTTTGGCCCTGTTCGCAGTTTCTCTAGAGGCTGCAATCATCAACCGAAAATCAGCCGCAAAGATTCGTGAAAAGCTAGGCGAAGACACCAAGCTGCAACGAGGTAACTATTTCTACACCGTAACCAGAGGCATGCAGCCACGTCCATTGAGACTCCCAAAGCCGGGACCTCGCAGAAGTTCTAAATAACAATTCAAGGAGTTTGGAATGCAATACAGATACCTAGGTAACAGCGGATTCAAAGTCAGCGAACTGATTTACGGGAACTGGCTAACCCACGCAACCCAAATTGAAAACGATGCAGCTTATGCAACAGTGCATGCAGCACTTGAAGGTGGAATAACTACCTTCGACACAGCTGACGTTTACGCAAACCAGGCAGCTGAAGTTGTTCTTGGTGAAGCACTCAAGGGACAGCGTCGTGAAGGTCTAGAGATTTTGACCAAGGTTTATTGGCCAGTCTCAGAGAAGAAGCCAAACGACACCGGTCTATCTCGTAAGCACATCATGGAGTCAATCAACGGCTCTCTGAAGCGTCTGCAAACTGACTACGTAGATCTTTACCAAGCACACCGCTACGACGTAGAGACCCCTCTTGAAGAAACCATGCAGGCATTCGCAGA
>RFNI01000102.1 GCA_009927245.1 Actinomycetota bacterium
ATCAGCTAGCTCATCAACAGTCTGAGGCCTAAAGGCATTTCTAACTTCAGGACGGTTAAAGGCAATACGGACTACACCCAGAGAGACATGCTGGTGGTAGGTAACGTCAGTTAAACCTTCAAAACCAGATACTTCTTGCCAGATTGACTCATCAAAGAGCTCAGAAACCTTGTTTGCCATACTCCTAGACTAACAATGTGGAGATAACCCCAGAAATTAAAGAACAGATCCTTGCAACAGCCAAGGTCCTCTCTATCCCCATGCGCACCAAGTTCAGAGGACTAACCACCAGAGAAGTCCTGCTATTTGAAGGCCCTAACGGCTGGGCCGAATGGTCTCCCTTCACAGAATATGAAGATGAAGAAGCCAGCATCTGGCTAAAAGCAGCCATCGAATGGGCTTTTGGAGATATCCCAAAGACTGATGTCAAAACCATCAAAGTCAACGCCACTCTCCCTGCCGTCAAAGACGTCAGAGCAGCTCTAGCTCCCTTCGGCAAATTTGAAGTAGTGAAGATCAAAGTTGCCGAAGCAGGTCAAACACTTCAGGATGATCTAGATCGTATCCACCAGGTCAGAGAACGCTACCCAGATGCTCGAATCAGATTAGACGCGAATGGTAACTGGGAAATTGAAACAGCCCTAAAGATTGCAAAGACCATCTACCAGGAAAACATTCCACTGGAATACCTAGAGCAACCGGTAAGAACAATTGCAGAGATGGCAGAACTAAAACTCAAACTACAAGAATTCAACATCAAGATTGCAGCTGACGAATCAGTTAGAAAAGTAAGCGACCCACTAGCAGTTGCTCAAGCTAACGCAGCAGATATCCTCGTCCTCAAAGTTGCACCACTTGGCGGAATAAACAACGCACTGCACATCGCAAAA
Organism: Actinomycetota bacterium; assembly: GCA_009927245.1. Lineage (GTDB taxonomy): Bacteria > Actinomycetota > Actinomycetes > Actinomycetales > Microbacteriaceae > Rhodoluna. The sequence goes on from RFNI01000102.1 coordinate 891, forward strand.
GAAGCAGGACTACCTGTAGTAGTTTCAAGTGCACTAGAAACATCAGTAGGCATAAGCATGGGTGCACATCTAGCAGCACTACTCAACAGCGAATACGCAAGCGGTCTAGCAACAGCAGCATTGCTAACTGAAGATGTAACTGACTCACCCCTAATCCCAATCAATGGAGAAATACCAGTAACAAGAATTACTCCAAACAAAAACGCTCTAACCAAACTCCAAGCACCAGAAGACAGAACTGAATGGTGGATGGAACGGTTGGGTTTGTGTTTTCGATTAGGTGCGCTCGAAAAATCATAAAATCGAAGTCTGGCTTACAACAATCACGGCGTAGTTTAAGGCCTAAAATTAAAGTTCCTAATGCCAAATGGATTCTAACTTTCTTCGAGAGAAATCAGCGCCAAACCATTCGCAAAAGAAGAGGAACCCTCATCCTTTCCCGGTTTGGAATTGCGATCCCAATTTCAGTATTCCAAGCTACCGTTAGCATAGATCTAATTGTTTGGATGTTTGGAAATGCCAACATTGTATTTTGCAATTAGGTCGCCAACTGCTTCGTTAAAAATCACCCAATGTGGAATACCTCATCGGGTGTTCCATCTAGCGATTCTTCTAAAGCTAAATAGAGTTCCAGCGCTTACATCTTCATATTAGCCTTGTATGAATCTTTGCTTTCAGTGTTCATGTTCTTTGTCTTGCTTTGTCCAGACTTTACTCGCTTGTAAATGGTAACTGACACTGCGCTGAATACAATGCTGGCTGCCATTATTCCTGTTCCGGTGACCAGATAATGGCGAATGGAATTACCTGAGATCACATACCCGTCAAATGCTAAAATTGTGAAGAAAACTGGAATGAGCATACGTCGCAAGGGTGTTGTAGAGTCATCCGCGCTCTGTTTTTGGAAAATAGAAGCAACCCAACCTATCCAAGTAATCCAAGACAATCCCAACATAAGAGTCGCCACTGCCCAGGGGTCCGCACTTTGAGAAATAACCATGTGAAGAATCAATGTTTTTTAACTTTCTTTAGAGGCTTATTCGGATCGGTCTTGGATAAGGGCTTATTCGGAGTGGTTTTGAAAACAGATTCTCCTCCAAAATATACACCTGCCGCATAGGCATAACCGACTGCCATTTCTTGGCGAAAGTCTTTGAAAGTCTCGGGTGCGTGAACTTCAAGAAGACGACGATACTGCAACCCCTCCTTGGCCATCTTACCGATTGGACCGCCTACCGCTCCAAACAAACTGTCCGTCAACATGTTTTTGCCAACATAACGCCAATAGTCTGCTCCCTTTAAGCGTTGCTCATTAGCCGAGGCTGTGCCGGAAATAAATCCAGATAGAGCACCAACCAAAAGGCCACCCACTAGGCAACCTATCACCGCTGTGGCTGCGCAGATTGCGCCGCCTATGAGGCCACCGAAAACAGCAACGCCCAAGTCAAGCCAGCCATTCAACCCAGTAAAGTCGCTCATGTTGACTGGGTCGTTTGGGTAGGTGTATGGGTTTTCGTTTCCGCCTTTGACGGGGTCTTTTGAGGTGAATTGGTTGGTTTCAGGGTTATAGACTCTGGCTCCCATAAGGATGAGTCCTGTGGTGTTGGTAGCTCTTTCTTGCTGTCCGTAGGAGCTGTAGTTGATTAGGTTGGTGTTGGTTTGACTGGTTTGGGGGTTACCAAACGAGTCATAAACACTCCAGCCAGCAACCGAGTTCCTGTCTAGATCTAGGGTTGCGACTGTGTGTCCTCGTATGTCTGTCAATTGCATAGACGAGGTTCTAACAGTGCCTTTGAAGGTTGTTGTAACAGCTAGACCTGCACCTAGAGAACCTGTATAAATCTCGGTAGCCAGGTTGGCACCTGCCTGCTGGGTGGTCCATTCAGGGTTATCTGAGGAGTCACTGTAATGTCTGACAGTTGTCAGGGTGCCTACTGTTTCGTTTACTCTTCTACCTAAAGCGTCATACGTAAACGAGGTGGTTGAACCATTCTGGGTGATACCTGTTACCTGATCCACCAGGCTATAACTCAAGCTGATACCAGCGTTATTTGCTGAAGCATCCACAGCCGGAATAAAGGTATTTCTACCTAAAGCATCATAAACATATCCAGTAGTTGTTAGCTGAGACTCAGCGTTGAAAGAGTTGGTTTTAGTTGTTGTAGCACCACAAACCCCGACACTGCTGCTAGTTCGGTCTCCTCTAGCGTTATAGCTGTAACTCTCGGAGAAGCACGAAGCACCATTAGAGGACACTGATGCAAGCCTTGAAGAAGAGTCATAACCATAAACAGTGGTTTTCGGAGATGCACTAGTTGCTGAATCCGGTGCTAGTTCTCTAACTACACGGCCATAGCCGTCATATTCTCGGCTCCAAGACAACCCCGTAGAAGCCACCGAACCGTAACTCATAGACGAAAGCTGGCCAGCATCATTAAACCTGGTGGTTTGGGTAACACCGTTAGGGCCAGTCTGGCTGGTGAGTCTGGCGTATTCGTCATAAACACCTGAATACACGTAGCTAAAAGGTGCGCCAGCAGAACTAGAACCAGTAATAGTCATTCCTGTGACTAGAGCTCTAGGTTCAGTTGTGTTGCCGTAAGTGTAAGAAGTAGTTGTTTTAGGGGAAACAACAGTAGAAACAGCTCCTGCAGCCAACTGACCTGAAGGAACATAACTTGTAGAGGTAACTTCTCCAAGGCTATTAGTTGAACTGATCTGTCTACCCCAAGCATCAAAGCTTAGACTTGTTTCACTTTGCTTGACACCTGCAACATAGTTCTCTGTTGTAGTTTCAAGAAGTGAATCTGAATCATAAAGATGTTTAGTCGCTACCGATGCAGCACCTGAAGCGGAAACAGTTGAAGTATCCGGCCTACCATCAGCCAGATAAGTATTTGTGGTAGCTCTAACTAGAGAACCGAAACGATATTCGGCGACAGCCAAAGGGTTTAGCTCTGAATCATAGGCCGACACAAAACTCTTAGATGACGGAGTGCTCTCACCGGTTTGTGAAATACAAAGCAAATCCTGCCAAGCCGGCTTCAAACCACATTCAGGGAACAAACTATTGGCACCAGAGCTGTAATAAACAGTGATATCAGTTCTAGTATCCACACCATCAGAACCAGGAGCAACAGTCTTGACTGGTTGCCCAAGCAGGTTGAACACAGTCTTAGATGAAGCCACTAGTTGGTTAGAAGAATCGAAAGATGTAACAAGTGTTGGTTGACCTAGTGTCCAACCAGAAACAGCGCTACCATCTTGAGGAGCATATTCATTTACAGTTTTTCCCAACAATTGACTTGAAGTGCTCAGCGCTGTCCCTGCAACTAAACCAACTCTGGAAGTAGTTAGTAAACCAGTGAGAACGCCTGGCTGCTGACCTTCGTCGTAAATGAAACTTGTATGAGTTCGGACAGTAGATTCCACGCCAGCATCATCAGAGATAGTTCTGATCGGTGACCAAGAATCAGAAACATAAGCACCATTAGGAACATTGACTCCATTGACCTGTGAGTAGAAATTAGAAACATTGGCATACATAAACTCATCAAAGGTGCTGTTACCTTCAACAGTTGTTCGATCTAAAACATTGTTGATGCCTTGACTATCGAAAGTCGCATAGACAACATCATCTTTATCTCGGATAGTAGCTGTGTAAAGCCAATTGGTTTTGCCGTAACTAGCTGTATTGGTTGGTTTCCCTGTCACATCTAGGAAAGTGAAATCAGCGTTAAGCCAGAGATTACTTGTCGATGCAGGAACAATGACATTTCCTGACGCATCCAGCGAGATAGTGCTGTCTGCACCAAAAACTGCTGCCGCATAGAAAGGAGCAGTTTCTTGCCCCCAAAGCAAAGTAGTTGAAAGTGGCAGGTTAGGTAGCAAACCAGTATTACCTGAAGGACTCAGGTCATAAACAAAGGTTTGCTCGACACTTGAAGATGCAACCCAGAAACTGTTTAGGCTTCTAGCGACCTGAACGAGTCTGCCTGAATCATCATATTTAAATGAGTAAGGAGCGAACCCCTTGACCGAAACTTTAGAAAGCTTTCCGAAGCCGTTGTATTCATAGGAGACAGTGGAACCGTTTGCGTTATCTGTTACCTGGATCAAACGATTACCAGAATCGTAGCTGTATGTCTTCTTCAACACTGTTACAGGTAAACCGGCTGCATCGAGATAACGGTAAGAAACAGTAGCTAATAGTCCTGCAGCGTTGTAACTATAAACCAAACCTTGAGTAACAGCAGAACCCTGGCAGCCCACTGTCCCCATTGCCGCATAGCCTGAAGCAGATACCCTGCCCGTAGCATCAAAAGTAGTTATAACTGCTCTGCTTGAAGCACTAGATTTGGCACACAGCAAACGCCAGTCAGCGTTGGTTGGTTTTGTGAAGGTGGTGGTTGCCTGATCTGTCTCAACAACAGTTAAAACATTTCCATCAACTGTTATCTGCAGGTTCGCGGCCTTTGCTTCATCCGAAACAGGAGTCAATGTTGTTGTGCCACTGAACTCTAAAACATCTGAGTCAGGACTAATCAAATAGTAATGACCATTATCGGGATCGTTAGTGACACTATATCCAGCTAAAGCTGTCGCATCGCTAGAGAAAGATGCTGACCAGCCTTCACCAAAAACAGACGACTGGGTATCTGTATAGAAAGAATTTCCAGTATAGGTTCTTGAAACAGAGAGTGTCTGTAACCCAACTCGTTGACTGTAATCGGTAGTAGACATGTTGAACTTGCCGGAAACCAAAGAAACAATTCCAGGACCAGCAGAAGATACAGCCCCATCTAAG
>RFNI01000066.1 GCA_009927245.1 Actinomycetota bacterium
GCTTGGTTCTATACCGGTGGTAAGAAGCCTTACGGTTACCTAGGTTTAGGTGAAGTTGTTGTCTTTATCTTCTTTGGTTTGGTTGCTGTAATTGGAACTGATTACATTCAAACGAACGAACTAAATCCTCTAGCTGTTCTTGGTGGTTGTATTGCTGGTTGCTTTGCAACTGCAGTGCTTTTGATAAACAACATTAGGATATTGAAACTGATCGTAAGAGCGGAAAGAAGACACTCTCAACCAGAATTGGTAAGACAGCTTCACTTGTTTTGTTTGTGCTGTTTATTGGGCACCGTTTGCTCTGGCAGTTCCACTTTGGTTTATCGCACCTGCAGTGTTCATTGTGAACCTGCTAACAATCCCGGTTCTGATGATTACCATCATTGCTCTGAGTTCAAAGACTCCTAAAGAGCTAATCCTGGCTCTCCAGCTAACTAGCTATACGAGCTTGCTATTTGCTCTTGGGCTTTGCTGGGGACTTTTTAGCATTACCTTCTAGAGCATCTAGCTCAGCATTCTCAAGATCACTTTCAGGATCTCCAGAACCAAAGGTTCGCTGTCTCTTCTCGTAAATCTGCTTGCTGATCTCATCTCTTAGCTTGCTCAGGAAAAGCATTGAAATAGCAAAAGAGAGCATTCCAGCGACCAGTACTGCAAACAGGATAGGCATACCCAAAAGGGCTAGACCAATGGTGAAGAGGGCAAACATCCCTAGACGGTAGATGGTGTATTTGAGCCAAGCGTTCTTCACGGGATAAGTCTATGTTTGTCTCTTGGCTTAGAGTTAATCCATGAACCGAATTCAATTGGCCATCATTATTGCCTTGGTAATTCTGCACATCTTCTCAACTGTCTATGCTGCTAGCGCTAACGCTAGGCAGGTCAGAGTCCTACCTAAGCCACTCTGGGTATTACTGTGCCTAGCGCTTCCCCTTCTAGGTCCTCTCCTATACATCACCATTGGTAGACCAATTGACGGTGACTCAGGTCAGGGAGCCAAGCGCAGAGGCCCTAAAGGTCCAGATGATGACCCTGCCTTCCTAAAGATCTAGATGATCGATTGAGAAACGATAAAGACAACAAAGATGGTTGATTCTCCAGCACAGGTATTCGCAGCTCACCTGATGGCTAACTTTGCTGCTTGGGGAAGACCGGTCTGGTTAGCACCAGGAGCAAGATCACAAGCACTAGCAATTGCTTCAGCGCAACTAGCAGATGCAGGTGAACTAGAACTCTTCGTTCGTTTAGATGAAAGATCCTTAGGCTTCTCAGCTCTTGGAGCATCTGTCTACGGTGGCCCCCAGATAATCATCACAACATCTGGAACAGCAGTTGCTAACCTGCACCCAGCAGTCTTAGAAGCACATCACTCAGGTCTTCCACTAATCCTGCTAACAGCAGATAGACCCGTTGAGTTACGAGGTAAAGGTTCAAACCAAACTACAAACCAAATAGGAATCTTCAACGATGCAGTTCACTGCATAGACGTTGAAGCACCAACAGCAGATGAATCTCTAGCAGAGAAAGCCAAGGCTCTAGTTGAAGAAGCAGTGCTTGAAGCCTGGAGTGGAAAAGTAGTTCAACTGAACCTTCAGTTCCGCGAACCTCTGTCAGCAAATACTCCTGATGCAGTTGAGATTCTGCAGAGTCTAAATTTACAAGTTCCTGAAGCTAACGAAACCAGTGTGGTTGTTGATCCAGAAGTTATTGACCTGAGCGTTCCAACAGTTGTTGTTGCCGGTGCTAACTCAGGTTCTTTTGAAGAAGAGATAGCTGCTCTTGGTGTTCCTGTTTTAGCTGAACCAACTTCTGGTGTTAGACATCTCGCATCTTCCGTTCTTGGTTACCGCTTTGTTCTAGATCAGGACAGTGAACTGACAATAAATATCAAGCAGGTAATTGTTTACGGTAAGCCGACTCTTTCAAGGCCTGTTATTGCATTACTAAAGCGTGAAGATGTTCAAGTAATTGTTAGACCATCGCGGATGGGACACTTCGGTATCGGCACGAATATCAAACAGGTTGATAGTCCTTTAGTTGGTGAAGGTTCTGATGGTTCTTGGTTGGAGTCTTGGCAAGCAAGAGCTAAAGAACTAACACCAGCAGCAAGTGGTTCTCTAGACCGCAGAGCAATCATTGAAACCATCTGGGGCTT
>RFNI01000064.1 GCA_009927245.1 Actinomycetota bacterium
TCACTACAGAACCCCTTGACCCATTCAAATGAACCTGAACCAAGGTTCAGCTCCTTACGAAGCTCTAATGCTTCCCGATACATCTCCAGAGTTGATCCTTGAACTCCGGTTTGTCTATCTCTTGAGTAATCTGCGTAGCTAGCAGGTTGAGGTAACCAAGCAGCACCGTTAGGGCTAAAACCATTAGATGCTGAAGCGTTGGCTTCCCAAGGTAGTGGCACTCTGGCACCATCTCTACCGACTCTCTTACCTTCTGTTCTAAAGAAGGTTGGGTCTTGACGGTATTGATCTTCGAGAGTTGAATGCTCTGGAAGACCTAGTTCTTCCCCTTGATACAAATACATCGAACCAGGGAGAGCAAGAGTGAACAGTGTTGCTCCTCTAGCTTTAGCTAAACCTATTTCTGTGTTTGGTTGTGGGTCTTTAGCAGAGATTCCATCTGATGCTGTTGCTCTACCGTAGTCACCACCAAACCTAGAAGCGTGCCGAATTACATCGTGGTTAGAGAGCACCCAAGTAGATGGTGCACCAACAGAGTCAAATGCTGAATACGATTCGTTGATGGTGGCAAAGATAGTTTTTGCATCCCAGTTGGAATCGAGATATCTAAAGTTGAAGGTTTGTTGGAACTCATCTTCTCTTACCCATAGTGCCATGAAGGAAAGCGGTAAGACATATGCTTCACCACACATCACTCGTTCACCCGGGTAAGAATCTAGAATCTTGCGCCAAGATCTGAAGATCTCATGAACTGAATCTTGGAACCACATCGGCGGCGATTCTTCACCCTCGATAAAACCAGCTCCTGCTCTTTCAACGTAGGGGTGATCTGGTAATCCTTTAGCTTTAGCCATCGCATGTGGTTGATCAACTCTGAAACCATCAACACCAAGGTCTAACCAGAACTTCAGGATCTCTTCGAACTCTTTTTGAACAGCTGGGTTCTCCCAATTCAAATCTGGTTGAGATGAATCAAAGAGGTGGCAATACCACTGACCAGGAGTGCCATCAGGGTTAATCAACTGTGTCCAAGCGGGCCCACCAAACATTGATACCCAGTTGTTCGGAGGACCACCAGCTTTACCTTCTTTGAAGTGATAGTAATCACGCTCAGGAGAACCAGGTTCAGCTTTCAATGCTCGTTGGAACCAAGCGTGCTGGTCACTGGTGTGATT
>RFNI01000164.1 GCA_009927245.1 Actinomycetota bacterium
TAGGTCACGCCCCGATAGCTCAGTGGTAGAGCACTTCCATGGTAAGGAAGGGGTCGACAGTTCAATCCTGTCTCGGGGCTCTGCGGCGGGGTAGCTCAGGTGGTTAGAGCACACGACTCATAATCGTGGTGTCGCGGGTTCAAGTCCCGCCTCCGCTACCAGTTGCCCTAAGTCATCTAAAAACCTGCGAAACTTGTTCAGTGGTAAATCCAAACGTCCAGGGTAAGAAATATCCTGAAACAGCACCTTATCTAGTTGGTCGCGAAAAGATTCGTGAATTCGCTAACGCTGTCTTCTCAGCTAACCCAATCAATCACGATGTCTTTGCAGCTCAAGCAGCTGGTTATGCAGATGTGGTTGCTCCTCCAACCTTCGCTGTTCTTATTCAAGAGCGCTCACTGCACACGGTCCTTGCTGACCCTGAAGCTGACATTGATTTTTCTAGAGTTGTCCACGGTGATCAGAGATTCATTCACGTCAGACCAATCGTTGCCGGTGATGAACTAACTTCTATTTTAGAAGTTGCATCCGTCAAATCTCTAGGTGCTCACTCAATGATTACTTTCAACACCGAAGTATTCGATGCAGAGAAGAATCTTGTTGCTACGGCAATCAGCACTTTGGTAGTTAGGGGAGGCGAATGAGTCACATCGACATCCTCACACTAGAAGTTGGACAAGAAGTTGGTTCAGACTCCTTCACCTTTACTAGAGACTCTCTGGTGAAGTATGCAGGAGCATCAGGAGACTTCAACCCAATTCACTACCGTGATGACTTTGCTAAATCTGTTGGCTTGGATGGAGTTCTCGCTCACGGAATGCTAACCATGGGAACTGCAGTTCAGGTTGTTGTGAACTGGGTTGGTGATGCTGGAAAAGTTATTGACTACGGAGTTAGATTCACTAAGCCTGTTTTTGTTGATGCCAACGAAGGTGCGGTTGTCACAGTGGTTGCCAAGATTGGCGCTATTGATCTTGAAGCTAAAACTGTTCGAGTGGACATCACCTGTGTTTCTAACGAGGTTGCTGTTTTAGGTAAAGCTCAAGCTGTAGTGAAGTTATGAGCCAGGCACTAAGTTCACTCACAACTATTCGTGTTGGTGGAACACCTGCGGGTATTCACGTTGCTAACTCGAGAGATGAACTAGTAAGCATTGCTAAAACTGTTTGGGCTAAGACAGATAACTGGTTGGTTCTCGGTGGCGGATCAAATGTTGTTATTGCAGATGATGTTTCTGATCTAGAAGTTATTTTGGTTAGAAACCTAGGTGTTGAGCACCTAGGTCAAGGTTTAGTTCGTGTTCAAGCAGGTGAGAACTGGAGTGACTTTGTAATTCACGCTTGTAAGAACGGTTGGGGTGGGGTTGAATCTCTAGCTGGTATTCCAGGCACTGTTGGTGCTGCTCCAATACAAAACATCGGTGCATACCAACAGGAACTTTCTCTAACTTTCAAACAACTTGAGTTCTTAGATTTTGAAACCGGTGAACTTGAGATTCTCTCTAAAGAAGACTGCAACTTTGGATACCGAGAAAGTATTTTCAAGCAAGGTAAGAAGGGAATCGTTACCTGGGTTGAATTCCGGTTCTTTGTCGATCTACCTGCAGGTTCAACGGCTCTAATGCAATCGAGAGCAGAAGAGGTGCTTGCTCTTCGAGCAAGCAAGGGAATGGTTCTAAATGAATCAGATCACGACACTTGGTCTTGTGGTTCATTCTTTACTAACCCAATCGTCAGTGAATCATTCGCTAGAACATTGCCACTGGATGCACCACAATGGCCAACTGTTGAAGATGATGGCAAGACTGTGAAGCTAAGTGCCGCCTGGTTGATTGAACAAGCAGGTGTTCGCAAGGGTTTCTCACTGCCTAGATCTCACGCAGCTATTTCCTCAAAGCATGCGCTAGCTATTACCAACAGAGGAACAGCAACTGCTAATGAAGTTGCTGAGTTAGCTAGATATGTTCAGTTGCAGGTCTCTAACAAGTTTGGAATTACTTTGGTTCCAGAGCCTAACCTGATTGGTTTCTAACCAAGCCTTCCAACAGCTAGGTTGATTGCCAGTGAGAACATCACTGCGGCGATAAAGACATCTAGAATCTTCCAGAACACTGGCTTTGCCATCAGAACTGCCATCTTCGATGCAGCTAATCCCAAACTAAAGAACCAGATGAAGCTAGCGATTATTGCTCCAAGAGCAAAGAACCATTTGTTGTCACCGAAGTGGTTTGCAACTCCACCTACCAGAATCACAGTGTCTAGATAAACGTGAGGGTTTAGGAATGTAAAGCCAAGAGTTAGTAAAAGTGTTTTCTTTAGTGATACTTGTGAATCCTCTGAAGCAGTGAGTGCATTGGTCTTTAGAGCTTTTCTGACTGAGGTTGCACCAAACCAAGTTAGGTAACCAACTCCAAGCCAACGCATGATCTCTAAGAGATTGGGGATGGCTTGGATGAGTGCACCTAAGCCAAAAGTTCCAAGCGCAATTAGTAGTGCATCGCTTAGAGCGCAGATGGTGACGATTAGGTATACGTATTGTCTGGTGAGACCCTGTCTCAGAATGAAAGCGTTTTGAGCACCGATGGCCACGATTAGTGAAAATCCAGTTAGAAAGCCAGGCAATATTGCGTTCACAAGTAATCACCATACTCCTTAGAACTAATGGGTTCGGTAGGCTGAAACCATGAACGAGTTCCCAAGAATTTCTCACCGTATTGGTTCGATTGCAGAATCAGCAACCCTAAAGGTTGATGGCAAGGCTAAAGCACTTCAAGCTGCTGGTAAGCCAGTGATTTCCTATGCAGCCGGTGAGCCTGATTTCCCAACTCCAGCACACATTGTTGAGGCTGCTGTTCTAGCTGCACGGGACCCTAAGAACCACCGATACACTCCAGCAGTTGGTCTTCCAGAACTTAGAGAAGCCATTGCTCACAAGACCAAGATTGACTCAGGAACTGAAGTAACAGCAGCTCAGGTTGTTGTTACCAATGGTGGTAAGCAGGCTGTTTACCAAGCCTTTGCAACACTGCTAGATCCAGGTGATGAAGTATTGGTTCCAACTCCGTTCTGGACAACATACCCAGAAGCTATTCACCTAGCCGGTGGTGTTCCAGTTGAGATTTTCTCAGGCAGTGACCAGAACTACTTGGTAACAGTTGATCAGCTTGAAGCAGCTAGAACTCCAAGAACTAAAGTTCTACTTTTTGTTTCACCTTCTAACCCAACTGGTTCAGTTCATTCAAGAGATGAAGTTGAAGCAATTGGTAAGTGGGCTTACGAACATGGTCTTTGGGTTATCACTGATGAGATTTATCAGAACCTTACATATGACGGTCTAAAGGCCTATTCAATTACTGAAGTAGTTCCTGAACTAATTGATAGAACCATCATGGTCAACGGTGTTGCAAAGAGTTATGCAATGACCGGTTGGCGTTTGGGATGGATGGCAGGTCCACTAGATGCAATGAAGGCAGCAGCTAACCTGCAGTCACATCTTTCATCTAACGTTTCTAACATCAGCCAGAGAGCAGCTATTGCAGCTCTTACTGGTCCACAGGATGAAGTTATTGCAATGCGTGATGCGTTCAACAGAAGAAGAATCCTTGCTGTTGATGAACTAAACAAGATCCCTGGTTGGGTAGCCCCAACACCTCAAGGTGCTTTCTATGTTTACTCTGATGTCACTGGATTACTTGGTAAAGAGTGGGGTGGAGTGAAGATCAACACCAGCTTGGAACTTTGTGATTACATGCTAGATGCAGCAGAAGTTGCTCTAGTGCCAGGAGAAGCATTCGGTCCTTCAGGTTACGTAAGACTTTCTTACGCACTTGGAGATGCACAACTACTAGAAGGTATTCAAAGACTTCAGAAACTATTCAGCTAAGTCTCTTTGAATCAGCAATTAGTTCATCCCAGTCATTTGGAATTCTGCCTGACTCAAGCATTTTCTTGAAGACAAGATAGGCATCTGTCTTTGATCCATAGGCACGCAAGCTCTTTCATCGTTGACCCAGCCGTAAGCGATGATCTCGCTCTTAGTGCTGTATCTAAAAAAGACCCGATACTGCTGCAAGAACTTATCTCTAAACCAATGAGTGTGTTCTTTGCCTAGAGCGTTACCTAATCTGAATTCCGGATTGCTCGGGTTAGATGGAATCTTGGTCCAGACGGCAAGTGTCAAAGCTTTGAGGCGTTGAGCTTGTTTGGTATGAATCGAGTCAGCACCTATTTTTTGTTTGACTTCCCTGTTTGCCTCTCGATACTTCTCAAGCTGAGTTAGAAACTCGTAATGACCTAGTAAAAACCAGTCTTTTGAACTCATTTAGCCTCATCCTCCTGAGCCCAGAGCTCTTCGAGGGTTGGGGGTAGGCCTTCGACACCAACGCCGCGTTCGCCTGAAAGCTCGGCCACGATGTCCTCATACATCTCAGGAGTTAGCGGAACTAAACGCTCCGGATGCTTTGCCATGTCCTTAGCCAAGAAATCCAGCCAGGCATCGACAGTTGGATCAGCATGCTCCAGTTCATCAGGGTTGCGTTTAGTCACCCTCACCCCACCAGATTCATCCAGTATCCACTCCAGCTTGTCTCTCTTGTTTAGACCTAGGAGTTTGCGTATCCTTGCTGGAACGGTGGTTTGGTAGCGATCGGTGAGGCTTGATTCGAGTTCGTTTTCATCCATGTGGATATGGTAATGCATATGCATTACCTACACAAGATTCCAGATCTCCCTTTGCATTTAGCAGGGTTCGGGGATAAACTCCTAAGAGGTAGTTTGACAACTGCCCCAAGCCTAATCTGGCAAATTAATCACATTAGATTTCAATCTATTAGTGTGCCCATTTGCCTCCTTAGGGCAGTGGCTCAATTGGTAGAGCAGCGGTCTCCAAAACCGCAGGTTGCAGGTTCGAGTCCTGTCTGCCCTGCAAGCATTAGCGTGCGAGCGTTAGTGAAAGAGCAACAAAAGTATTACTGAGAGAAGAGAAATGTCAGAAGAACTAGAGCAGCACTCTGAAGACCTCGTCGAGAAGTCGAAGGCTAACAAAGCAGCTGCACGCGGATTCATTGGTCGCTTCATTCTGTTTATTCAGCAAGTGATCGCAGAACTTCGCAAAGTTAACCGTCCTACCTTCCAGGAACTTCGTAACTACACCGGAGTTGTTCTTGGTTTCGTAGTTGTGGTCATGGTCATCATCTTTGGTCTTGACTATGTATTCGGCCAGGGCATCATGTGGCTTTACTCAGCTTTTGACACAACCAAATAATTTTTAGTAATACCTAACAACAAGGAACCAAGTGACCGATTTCGAATCAGAGCAGAACCAGCCAGAAGAAGAACTTCAGGTTGAGTCAAACGACTACGCCGAAACTGATCCTGCCTACATTGACGACACCAACGCCGATGAGCAATCAGCTGAGGAGCTAGCTCTTCACATCGAAACTGATGTTGAGGTTGCTGCTGAATCTGAAACTGCTGCTGCAGCAGATATTCACGAAGCACCTGTTGCTGATGATGCAACTGAGAAGAAGACCCATACGCAGTGTTCAAGAAGGAACTTCGCGAGCAGCCAGGTAAGTGGTACATCATTCACTCTTACGCAGGTTACGAGAAGCGCGTTAAGCAGAACATTGAAAACAGAAAGCTTTCTGTTATCGGTGGAGAGTTCATCTACCAGATCGAAGTTCCAATGGAAGAGTCCATTGAAATCAAGAACGGTCAGCGCAAGCTTGTTACTAAGGTTCGTATCCCAGGTTATGTTCTAGTCCGTATGGAAATGAACGAAGACTCATGGTCTCTAGTTCGTGGAACACCTGCTGTTACTGGTTTCGTAGGTCACAGCGAATACCCAAGCCCGCTACGTCCTCAAGAAGCATTTGACATGTTGAAGACCCTATTCGTGCTACCTGAAGAAGCTGCTGCTAAGGCATCAGTCAAGGGTGGTTCAGGTAAGGCTAAGCAGAAGTCAATCCCTGTTAACGTCAACTACACACTTGGCGAGAGCATCATGATCAAGGAAGGTTCATTCGCTGGTCTTCCTGGAACCATTAGCGAAATCAAGCCAGAAAGCGGCAAGCTAACTGTTCTTGTTTCACTATTCGAACGTGAAACTCCAGTAGAGCTAGCATTCGACCAAGTTTCAGCACTCGTCTAAAGATTTACTAAACCTAACCAACTAAGGAAAAGAAAATGGCACCGAAGAAAAAAGTAACCGGCATGATCAAGCTACAGATCCAAGCAGGAGCTGCTAACCCAGCCCCACCGATTGGTCCAGCTCTAGGTCAGCACGGTGTTAACATCATGGAATTCTGTACTGCATACAACAATGCAACTGCAGACCAGCGTGGAAACGTAGTTCCAGTTGAAATCACTGTCTACGAAGACCGTTCATTCACTTTCGTCCTAAAGACTCCACCAGCAGCTGAGCTAATCAAGAAGGCAGCTGGAGTTGCTAAGGGCTCAGCAACCCCTCACACTGTGAAGGTTGCAAAGCTAACTCGCGAACAGGTACTAAAGATCGCAGAGTCAAAGATGTCTGACCTCAACGCCAATGACGTTGAAGCAGCAGCAAAGATCATCGCCGGAACTGCCCGCAGCATGGGTATCACCGTCGAAGGTTTCTAAACAAAAATAAAGAAACACTAGTGGGAGAGTCGCGCGCGACTCGTCTAACCACGAACTGTGACCAATAAAGAAAAGGAAAAGCAGAAATGGCAAAGCGCTCAAAGGCATATATCGCCGCAGCAGAAAAGATCCAAGAGGGTAAGTTATACACTCCTGCAGAAGCAGTGACCCTCGTTAGAGAAACCAACACCTCAAAGTTCGATTCAACTGTTGAAGTTGCAATCAAGCTAGGTGTTGACCCTCGTAAAGCAGACCAGATGATCCGTGGAACCGTAGGTCTTCCTCACGGTACCGGTAAGACTGCTCGCGTAATCGTATTCGCAACCGGTGCAGCTGCTGATGCAGCTCGTGAAGCTGGAGCCGACGAAGTCGGTGGCGACGAACTTATTGAGAAGGTTGCAGCTGGTTGGGTTGACTTCGACTCAGCAGTTTCTACCCCTGAGCTAATGGGTAAGGTTGGTCGTCTAGGTAAGGTTCTAGGTCCTCGTAACCTAATGCCTAACCCTAAGACCGGAACTGTTACACCAGATGTTGCTAAAGCTGTTACTGACATCAAGGGTGGAAAGATCGAGTTCCGTATCGACAAGCAGTCAAACCTCCACTTCATCATCGGTAAGGTTTCATTTACTAAGGAACAGCTTGGTGAGAACCTAGCAGTTGCTCTAGATGAAATCGTTCGTCTAAAGCCTTCTTCATCTAAGGGTAAGTACTTGCTCAAGGGTGCATTGGCAACAACCTTCGGTCCTGGTGTTCCACTAGACCTAAGCGTTACCAAAGTAGAGTTCTAAAAAGATTTACCTAGCATTCAGTAACGAAGGCTAGGCTGAAGGACCAGGGGAAACCCTGGTCCTTCTTCATCTGTTAGCAGTTCACTTATTAGTGAATGTAGTTCGAAAGGTTGGGATATTGGCAACAGAGGCATTCGGCGCAGCAACACTGCTTGATTCAAAGGACCCGATGGGTCTTAGATCAATAGCACCACTACTAGACGCGTGGATACGCGATATGGAGGCAGATAGATCTCCCTTCCAAATACCAGGCCACAAAGGTCGTACGAATCTAACCGGCCCAATCGTTGATGGCGATATCCCAGTTCTTCCAGGTAATCACCCTTACCGTATTTCCCCCTCACTAATTCTTGAAGCTGAAAAGCTAGCCGCTGATCTTTGGGGAGCAGACCTCTGCAGATTTGGCGTTAACGGTTCTTCTGGTTCTAATCACGCAGCAGTAATGGCTGTGGCAGGACCTGGAGATAAAGTAATCGTCTCTAGAACACTGCACAAATCAGTTCTTGTTGGAATGGTTTATGCAGGTGTTATCCCAGTTTGGGTAAGACCAGAAATCAACCCAGCAACAGGACTACCTGAATACTTACCTTCCACCAGACTCAAAGAAACCATTGAAGCCAACCCAGATGCAAAAGCAGTTCTAATTGGTGAACCTTCATACGTTGGCACCATGTCTAACATTCCAAGACTTGCTAAGGTCTGCCACGATGCAGGCATTCCCTTGGTTGTTGATGCTGCTTGGGCAGCTCACTACGGTTTCCACCCAGAACTACCTGAGCACCCACTAGCTGAAGGTGCAGATATCGTTGTTACCTCTGCTCACAAGACCCTACCGGCTTGGTCACAAGCCAGCTTTGTCTTAGTTAGAAAAGGCCTAGTTGATCTAGATCGATTCAATAAAGCTTTTGACTCAACTCAGACCACTTCAATGTCTGGAAGAATCCTTGCTTCTATTGACGCATCCCGAGCACTACTGCAGAAGCACGGTTACGACCTGATTGACCCGATCATTGACGCAACTGAAAAGGGAAGAGCAACTCTAGTTGCCAACGGCATTGAAGTAATCGATGGTGAATACATCGATCCACTCAAGCTAGTTATCTTGCTTCCTAAAACAGGGGCAGACGGCAACCTAGTTGAACAAGATCTACTAAAAGCAAACATTGACGTTGAGATGGCTAACCGAGACCTAATCATTCCAATGATTACCTTTGCTGATACCCCAGAACTAATTGAAGATCTAATCAACAGAATCATTGAATCTGTAAACAGGCACAGGGGAGAACCAAGACCAGTAGCAACAGCTGCTGCCTTCTCAATCATCCCTGAAGTTGTTGTTAGCCCTAGAGATGCTTTCTTCTCAAAGCATGAAGTTGTTAGAGCACAGGATGCAGTTGGTCGAGTATCGGCAGAGATGATCTGCCCTTACCCACCAGGAGTTCCAGTACTATCCCCAGGAGAGCGAATCACTCAAGAAGCACTAGATGCGCTATTTGAAGCTAGAGATAGCGGAGTAAGAATCGCATTCGCAGCAGATAGGACTCTAGATACTTTTGTAGTTCTGCCTGAGTAGTTAGTCGTAGAAATTCTGGCGCGGTCCGATTTTGTGCACTATCAGTCTCTGGTTATCTGTATCTGCTTCAATCCGAACACGATACGGCCCAAATCGGAGTTTGTAGTAACCTCTCCATTCACCTGAGAGAGGTATTAGGCGGGCTAAAGGATCTTCACTCGCCGCTATTTGATTTAGTCCGTCGTGGATTCTTCGCACTACTGACTTTGGCAGTTTTCGCTGGTTCTTTATTGCTCGCTCGCTTAGTACCCAAATCCAGTTCTTCGAGCTCGAAATCACGCAACACTTCTTCCATAGAATACATTTTCTGGTTGCGTCCACCGTCGGCGATGTACCGCTCGATATCTTTGATTTCTTCTAGATCTGTGTAGAATTCTTCAAGCCCACGAATGAGCAAATCCTTGAGAAGTGAAGCTTCATCACGATCAATCTTTTTTGCTAGTTTCTTCACGAGTTTTTCAATCTTCGGTGAGACTTCGATGTTAACCATTGGCATAATGATTCCTCTTTTGGTTGCGGTATGAAAGACACTAAATCAATTTGTGGATAAGTTCAAGATTCGATTAAAGAAAAACTTTATTGGTCAGAGTAAATATCTTTACGATGGCCCACTTCGAGAACTAGCAAAGTATGAGTTCCTTCGAGAATCTCAAGAATCACTCGGTATTCCTGGATGCGCAATCTGTAGCAACCAGCCCAGTTATCTTTTAGTTCTGTTAGCAGCTCCATTGGCTTCGGGCTTTGCCTTAGCCACTCCAGCTTTTTTAGGATTCTTTGCACTGCTGACTTGTCTAGATTTTGCAGTTGCCTGTCCGACTTCAGGCTCCATTCCAATGTCCATTCTGGTGAGTCCAACATGTTCTAAGACTTCATCCATGGAATATGTTTTAAAGTCTTTTCGACCAGCCCTAATTGATGCACGTATAGCCTCGAGTTCGCGTTGTTCTTCCTCTAGTGCCTCTACGCCACGTTCGACCAACTGACGAATGAAGTAGGACTTAGTACGTCCACTTCTCTCAGAGAGCTTGTCAATGCGATCGCGAAGTTCCTGCGGAAGCCTGATTGTTACCATGGCCATAAGTATCTCCTGTCTTACTTGTCTTACATGTAAGACTAAATCAGATTGTGGATAAGTTCAAT
>RFNI01000060.1 GCA_009927245.1 Actinomycetota bacterium
TCCCTCGGTTTGCCTGTGGCGAACAACAAATTAAAAACTTAAAAGGGAACGGCGTGTTCGAGATTAATGTCAGTCGTTTGTATGACAATAACTCTCCAACACAAATTTCCAACCCCCGCAGACATCATTTGGCGACCCCAAAAATGTCAGAACCTTGGAGCAAAAATGACACCTGACTGGAACGGCGAAGACGGCGAATTCTGGGATGAATACAACGATCCGAAGACTCCCTGGAGACGTAAGATCAAGATTCTTTACACAATGGCTTACCGTGCTAACGCAAAATTCGAGCACAAGAACGAACACGATTACCTTGAGTCAGCTTTAGCAATTGCTAAAGAGCACAAGCTTTTCCCTGAAGTGATCGAACTTGGAATTACCCTAACTAGAGTTTTGCTTAATACTTCAGATAAGCCCCTTGAAGCATTGGACATGGCAAACCAGACCGAAGCCTTGCTTCCAGAGTTCACAGTCGAGACTGAAGCGCTAGAACACAAAGCGGAGCTAGCTCAAATTAAGGGCAAGACTTTGATGGCCCTCGAGCGTTACGATGAAGCTCTTCACCAGTGGCGCATGTATACGGATATCTCTGAAACTCTTGGTAAGGATGCCGGTGTTGCCTACGGTTACGAGTTCCTAGCTTTGACTCTGGTTGAGCTTCACGAGCTGGACCAGGCTAAGGAATACGCCAGCTTAGCTAGAGAAATATACCTAGCGAACAGCCGCCCAATAGATGTCTGTGATGTTGACCGTATTCTTGCCCGCATCATGATCGAGAAGGGCTTCCCTAAGTCTGCAGTTCGCGCACTCAAGGGGATTAGAAGAGCAGAACGCCTAATCAACAACCGCTCGAACACTGACACCAAGCTCTGGCTTGGTGTCGCACTGGCTAACTCAGAGCAGTATGAGCAGGCAGAGAAGCTCTTTAGAAAGATTATTCAAGACTCCTTCCGCTCTTGGAAGACTGAGTTTAAGAAGGGTCTTTTAGCAGCTAAGTATCTATCGTTCATGTTGGGCGAGATCGGCAGAACCGAGGAACGTGACGACCTTTGGGAATCTATCCGTGAGGTTGAATCTCGCCTGCCTAATTACAGCTTCAAGGAAGATCAGGAACGTAGACAAGAAATTTCGGAACTACTTTCAAATGGATATGTAGACGCAGCTCTTATTGCAGCAGGTGAATTTACTGTCGAGAAGAGTGACCAGGGATCTATTCAGGGTCGTTGGCTTGGTATTTACGAGACTTTGCGCTGTCACCGTGAACAGAATGACGCAGAAGCAATCGTCACTGTTTGGGACTCTGTTTCACACGCCAGCCTCGAGTATCAGGATGAGATTGTCATTCAACTGAAGAACATTGTGAGCCACGCTTTGTTTATGTGCGGACGCATTGAAGAGGCTCTAGTTCTCAACACTGAAGTTCTAAACGACTACCGCGCTAAGCAAGATCTCCAAGAGATGGCATATGCGCACGAGAACAAAGGCTCCATTCTTCAAGCTCAAAAGAAACCAGCTAAAAAATGGTTCGATCTTGCTATTGAAGAAAACATGGAAGCGGGTAACATAGACCGTGCATTGAAACTTTCAAAGATTCGTACTAAGAACAAAAATTCAAAGAACAATCCTGAAAGCTACAAGTAACAAATACAACTAAATAATTCTGTTCAAGTTCG
>RFNI01000161.1 GCA_009927245.1 Actinomycetota bacterium
GCCTCAGAGAGCTCATCCTGATGGACCTTGGCAATCTGCTCTAGCAGGTCAATCGTCTGCTTACACCAACGAATGAAGTCTCCAGCGAGCATGCCGGTAGCAGTCAGGATGCTGTCTAGCCTTGCTCCTGTGGCCCAGCGATACATCTGCAGTGCCATGGCCGAATCAGGCTCACTGGTTAGCGGCAAGTTGTGGAATCTGGAAACTTCCTGAAGGTCATCCCAAACGCTCAGGGTCTGATCGAAGACCTCTACGAAGGCACCCTTTGGGTGCTTAGGAGTGATGTTCTCATCGTCTCGTCTAGATTCATAAACCAAGGCAGAGGCAACGGCTGCCAAAGTTGGTGCATCAACGTTGTGCCAAACCTTGCGCCTTAGACACTCAGCAACCAGAAGGTCCTTTCGCCGTAAATCTTGGCTAGTTTCTTACCTGACTCAGTAACTTCGAGATCGCCTTCGCTCACCTCAAGGTAGTTGAGCTCGACGAGCATGTCGCTGATACGGTCAAAGGTTTGGCCACCTGGTTGGTTCTGGATTCAATCTGGCGAATGATGGCTTTGGTTTCTTTTTCTAACTTCCACCAACGTTCTCCCCAGCGTGCATGCACTTCGCGATCTGGACATGCGTGACATGGATGAGAACGAAGATCCTTCTTCAAGTTTGCAAGCTTGAGTTCCTGGGCTCTTCTCCCCTTGGTCTGTCTCAAATCATTTCTTCGAGCCTGTCGACCAGCCTGAGCTGATTCTCGTTCAAGTTCGTTTGTCTCCTTACGGAGTCTCGCATACTCTCGGAAATCTCCCAGGTGGCATTTCATAGACTGCTCGTAGCCATCCAGTGATTCTTGTTTCTCTCGAATTCCTCTTGCCAGTCCAACTACAGATCTGTCTGCTTGGAACTGGGCAAAAGAAGTTTCAAGAACATCTCGAGATCTTCTTTGCCCGAACGCTTCAATTAGATTCACTGCCATGTTAAAAGTTGGTTTGAATGAAGAGTTCAGTGGATAAGTGCGCTTAGAAGCAAGAGATGCAACATAGTTTGGATCTAGGTTCGCCGCCCACTGAATAACCGAATGTCCTTCGGTATCAAT
This sequence comes from Actinomycetota bacterium, assembly GCA_009927245.1. Taxonomy (GTDB): domain Bacteria; phylum Actinomycetota; class Actinomycetes; order Actinomycetales; family Microbacteriaceae; genus Rhodoluna. The sequence goes on from RFNI01000161.1 coordinate 1,087, forward strand.
TCCTCTTCTACCCGCACGACCGGTGAGCTGAGTGTATTCACCAGGGGTGATCTGAACTCGACCTTCACCGTTGTATTTATCCAAACGATCCAGAACAACAGTTCTTGCAGGCATGTTAATACCTAATGCAAGTGTTTCTGTTGCAAAGACGACCTTCACTAGTTTCCTTAGGAAGAGTTCTTCAACAACTTCCTTGAATGCAGGTAGCAAACCAGCGTGGTGAGCAGCAACTCCTCGTTCTAGAGCGTTTAACCATTCGAAGTAGCCAAGTGCGGAAAGATCCTCGTCAGCGATAGTTGCACACTTCTCTTCGGCGATTCTTCGAATCAGTTGTTTGTCTTCTGGCTTAGTCAGCCTGATACCGGAAGCCAGAACTGATTGAACCGCAGCTTCACAGCCGGCACGAGAGAAGATAAAGAAGATTGCTGGAAGTAAGTCTGCTTCGTCAAGAATAGAGATGATCTCAGGCTTAGTAACTTTAGGAATTCTGCTTAGGTTGCGATCGTTTAGCCCAGGATGACCTCTCCTGCCCCTAGTGGGTTTGTGAATTGGCTGACGCATCTTGTTGGCGTGACGTTGAACTAGGTCGCTGTTTACTCTGGTCTGTTTGGATTCATCATCAAACAACGGGATGAGCTCATCACCAAAGAGCACGTGCTGATTCAGAGGGACTGGCCTGATTTCAGAGACAATTACTGAAGTGTCTCCCCTGACTTCATCCAACCAGGCACCAAACTCCTCAGCGTTAGAGACCGTTGCACTGAGCGAGACAACCTTAACATCCTTAGGTAGGTGAAGAATTACCTCTTCCCAGACAGCACCTCTGAACCGGTCAGCGAGATAGTGAACTTCATCCATAACGACATAGCCAAGGCTTATCAGAGCGTTTGAGTTGGCGTAGATCATGTTTCTAAGCACTTCGGTTGTCATCACCAAGATCTGTGCATCTGAGTTGATGTTGGTATCTCCGGTTAGTAGGCCAACAGAAGCCTCACCGTAACGCGCTTGGAGCTCTGCAAATTTCTGATTGCTTAGAGCTTTGATTGGTGTCGTGTAGAAGACCTTGAGTGATTTCTCAACGGCAAGGTGAATAGCGAATTCACCAACAATAGTTTTACCAGCGCCAGTTGGCGCAGCAACGAGCACACCGTGACCTTGAACTAAAGCTCGACAGGCTCTCTCTTGAAAATCATCCAAAGGGAATTTGAGCAGCGAAATGAAGTTATCTAAACTCGCATGCCTCTTAGTTTGTTTAGCCTTAGCAAATCTCTCTGCTGGGCTTAGATCTTCTGACATCACTGAACTTCATCTGGAACATAGTTTGTTACTAGATCAACTTCATCGACGTTCTTCTGGCGAATCGCTCTTCTCTTGTCATTTAGAAGTGCAATACCAGCGGATAAATAGAAGAAAGCAATCAGCGGAATCATAAGTAAGAACATAGACATTGGGTCTGACACCGGGGTCGCTATTGCACCAATCAGTGAAATCAAGAAGATAGCTGGACGCCAACCCTTAAGAATTGTCTTACCCGACATCGTTCCGAGTGCGTTTAGTAGAACCAGGATTGCGGGAAGAACAAAAGCAATTCCAAACACAAGAAGCACACGAACTGTGAAGAGAACATACTCAGCAGCATTAATCATGTTTGCGCTGCCTTCAGGAGTGAAAGCGAGAAAACTTCTAACAAAACCTGGGAAAAGCCACCAACCAAAGTACGCTCCACCTAAAAACAGCGGTGAGCTGATTAGTACAAAAACAACAGCATAACGACGATCTTTTTTCCTTAACGCTGGAGATAAAAATGCCCAAATCTGATAGAGCCAAATAGGGCTTGCCACAAAGAGCCCAATGAAAAAAGCAATCTGCATGTGGAGATCGAAGGCGGAGACTACAGAACCAAAGTTGATTTGTGCATTGACGTTCGCATCTTTGGCGATTGCAATTATGGGTTTCTGAAGTTCAGCAAAGACTTTGTCAAAGGCAAGCCAACCAAAAACAGTTCCTGCAACAATGGCAAGCCCGGCCTTGAATAACCTGTTGCGAAGTTCACGGAAGTGTCCCGATAGCTTCATTTTCTTTTCGGGATTGCGGCGAGATGCCATTAGTCGTCTTTTGGTTGTTCTTTCTCAGGAGTAGCTTTTTTGTCTTCAGCTCTCTCGTCGCCTAGCTGCTTCATCTCTTTTCTAAAGATACGCATTGACTGGCCAAGGCTCTTAGCAAAACCTGGAAGTTTTGGAGCACCCCAAATAACAAGCACAACTAGCACGATAAAAATAAAGTGCCAACCCTCTAGACCTCTAAACATCTACTGCCTTACTCTTCTGAATCGATTTCAATTGAACTACTACCCTCTAGCCTACGCTCTCTGGCTAGCCTTGAGCGCTTTAGAGCGCTAACTTCAATCCCTAAAGCCTTCACTTTTACTCCGATTGGCGCATAGGACCTAGCCACGCGCTTTGAAGACTGGTTGAGGCGAAAACCCACAACCCCGAGAGCTACCGTCGCCAAAACTACCAGTGCGCTAAATACGTAAACCCAGAAATATTCCATTACTCGGCATCCTCTGGAGCGGTAGCAGGAAGTTCTCCCAAAGCTTTGAGAGCAAATTCTCTCACTGCTGATCTAGCTTCCTCAGGGGCAACAACTCTCGCTGCACCACCGAACCTCGAGATGATTCGACCTAGGTTTCTGACATCCCCTACCAGGATCTTGAAACTTTTCACATACTCAGAGACCGAAACCGGCTCTTCGACTGGTCGGAAATCAACCATCAGGCTGAAAGCCTCCGGCTCAACCTCGATTGTTACCAAAGTGTCGGTTTCACCTGGGTGATAAACCTCGTCGTCCAACACAGCGTTTAGAGCCGAATCAGAAACAGGGAGATCGGATAACTTGGCGTTGCGCATGCGGTCAACTCGGAAAGATCTAACGTCCTGGTTCTCAGGGCACCAACCCTTTAGGTAAATTAGTTCACCGCGAAGATCGATTCGAAGTGGCTCGATAACTCTGCCAATCCTCATCTCCCCCTTGAGGTTCAGGTAATCGCAAACAATCGATTTACCAATCTTGATTGCCTGCCTGATGGTGATTAGGTCAGCATCTCTTGAACCTGGTTGAACTATAACTTCAGGTGCATTACCTCTTGAATCACCAGTAGAGAGAATGTTTTGCAGAGCAAGAATCTCTTCGCTTTCAGCAAGTCCTGGCAAAGAGCTTAGATAAACCAAACCAGCCGCTAGCGCTGATGCTTGTCTAGAGGAGAGTCTTGGAACATCTTCAACAACGTTTTCAAGGTTGTATGAGATTCGAACAAAGCCCTCTTCGAGAGCGTCATAGTCGACTACGTATCTGTCTGGGTTCTGGAAATTAGCTAGATCGGTGAAACCAATGTTCTTTACTGCTCTAACAATTTCATCAGAAGTGACTCCGAAACGTTCAGCAAGTTCGGAAACTTCATACTCATCTTCTTGAACCAGGAATCCGGTGAGAGAGAGCATTAGATTGTAGCGATCGGAATCATCCAATCTCTCAGGGTTAGGCATGATCGTTAGCCACCCTCTCGTATCCAGCTCTAACTACTTGAATCAGAGCATCCGGTTTTAGAACTTTTATTTGTCCCGCATACTCACGAAGCTGTTCGGCTAGGACGTAAACATCGTGGTAATTGATTGTTACTTCATCAGAGTTGCCATTGCCCTGAAGATCTAATTCAAACTTGAACCAGGCTTCCGAGTCACGCTCAACCTTGATCTTGGCGGTTTGCTTAGCACCAAGTGAATCAAGGTCGTCAACTGCTTTTAGAATTTGTTCCTGAGCTGGAGGATCAAAAGGCCTAACACCTTTGACAGAAGTCACCTTGCTAACGATTCTCCTGAGCATAAAGTTTCTGGTGTCCTGCTTGTCCTCATCCCAACCCATCACAATCCACTGGCCTGCAACAAGTCGCAATAGCCATGGCTGAAGTGTTCTCTTCTGGATCTCCCCTGTCTGAGGCTTTCGATACATGAAACTGACAACCTGATGGTCAGAGATTGCATTGTTTAGATCTCTGAATGAAGGCTCTGATGCCTGAATGCGAGGTGCAATACCGACGATGTCTGAGTCTTCACCAACTGCACCCATGGCTCTGAGTTTGGTGATACCTCTGCTAGCTGCAGTTGATAGCGAGCCACCAGCCCAAGCGTCAGCAGCTAGGTTCAAAAGCGCCATTTGACGTGGAGTGAACTCTACATTCTTAGGCCAGTAAAAACTCTCACGCTTAATTGAATAAACAGTTACCTGGTTGTTCTCATCTTCGTGAGGAGGAATGGTGACTTCTAGTTGAATGCCGTTGTGAATAAGGCTTGACTTGTCTCTTTCAAACTTGCGCTCTAATGATGAGTTATCTCCGCCATCAACATATTCGTTTTCATAACCAGGCACTGAACGAAGGATCTCATTCTTAGTCAGACCATTGCGCGTATAAAGCAGAGCGCAGGTCAAATTAAATAAGCGCTCTGGCTTAGTTATCTTGAATGGACTGGACTTAGATTCGCTCATTGCACCAATTCGAGATTACTTATTGACACCTAGGATGTCGACGACGAATAGCAACGTTGCCCCACCTGGAATTGAGCTACCGTTACCATCAACTCCGTAGCCATCAGCTGCCGGCATGGATGCAATCACCTGTGAACCAACAGTTTCGCCGTCAAGTGCCTTTACGAAACCAGGAATCACACCCCCGTCACCAGTTTTAAGTGTGAAGGTAGCAGGGCCATTTCCTGACTCCCATGAAGAGTCAAATGCTGCACCAATCTCTGTTCCCCAACCCAACCAACGTAGTGAACGGTGACTGAATCTCCAGTCTTTACAACTTCCCCTGCACCCTTGATCAAGGTTGCCTTTGGAAATCTTTAGGAGCTGAGAATGAAGGTGCTACCAAACCTGGCTGACCAGTCTTAGGTGCACGAACAACTGAAGGAAGGCCAGTTGGAAGGGGCTGAATCGCTCCGTTTGCGTGTGGAAGGTAAACCTTCTTCAACTGCAGGACGTATGTCGTTCCATTAGGGTCTTCTTCTGACTTTGGGTTCGCAAAGACAACTAGGCTGCCCTCCTTCACTCCGGTCAGGGCATTACAGAAAATCTTTGTACTTGCAGAATCAAAAAATTGGCTTGCTGCATCTGTTCCATCGAACTTGCTGTTCGCTAGAACTTCACCGGAAGATGAATTCACGACCACATACTCAATAGTTACCAACTGGTTACCGGTGAAAGCAGGTCCACTTCCCTCTTTGACAACCTTGGTCTGAGATGTCTTGATTAGTGAAAGTTGAGAAGTTCCGTCTCCCTTGGTTGGGAAATCGACAGTTGGAACCGTGCCATCTGCGCCAGTTACTTTTACTTGGTCAATTTCAGCGCCGCCCTTGAATGGTTCACACGATGGTGTGATGCCAGAGTAGGCATTGTTGCTTGAAGCGCAGCCTGCAAGGAGTAGTACTGAAGCGGCAGCTACCGCGAGGATTGATTTAGATCTAGACAAGGAAGAACTTCTTTCTAAAGGTTTCTTGAAGTTTACTCTTCAGAGCTGTCTGAAACCTGACTTTTAGCCGTTGCAGCGCTCTGTGCCGAGCGAACTGATTTTCTAAGTCTCTTCTCGCTGACACTTCGCTCCCCTAGATGCTCTGGGTTCCAGACCGATAGATCCTCATCGGAAAACTCTGGCTTTGCTCTTCTTGAGAAGCTCGGTAGGACAGCGCCTGGGGCTAGTCTTCTGGCAGTTAGCAAGAACCCGGTGTGACCTCCCATACGGTGCTCAGGGCGCACTGCTAGCCCTTGAAGGTGCCAACCTCTAACCAGCGACTCAAAAGCTTCAGGGTCTGCGTAGTTACCTGTTGCCTTTATCTCCTCTGCAACACGGGAAAGCTGAGTCACGGTGGCAACGTAGCAAATCAGGACACCACCAGGGGCTAAGGCCTCTGATACAGCATCGATGCACTCCCAAGGAGCAAGCATGTCTAGGACTACTCGGTCGATAGAACCTGGCTCAACTACCGTCAGTAGTTCATCTTGCAAACTACCTAACTGGATGCTCCAGTTATCGGGAACATAACCAAACTGCGTTTCAACGTTTGCCTTAGCTATCTCAGCGAACTCGGCTCTTCTTTCGAAAGAAGTTAGCGATCCGCTCTCCCCTACTGCTCTCAACAAATACATGCTCAAAGCACCAGAACCAACACCAGCCTCAACGACTCTCGCTCCAGGGAAGATATCTCCCATGGTTACGATGCTTGCAGCATCCTTTGGATAAACAATTGCTGCACCTCTAGGCATAGACAAAACGAAGTCTGTGAGTAGCGGTCGAAGAGCTAAATATTCAACACCTGCCTGATTGGTAATAACTGAGCCATCAGGTTTACCGATGATGTCATCGTGTTTGATATCTCCTCGGTGGGTTCCAAAGACTGCACCCGCACGCAGGGTTATCGTATTCAGTCTCCCCTTTGGACCAGTTAGTTGAACTCGTTCCCCGGCTCTAAAAACGCCGCGCATGATGTTGGTCATTTAGAGAACTTCCTGAGTGTCTTGTAGGTTACTCCCTGCATGGTTGGCCAGATGATGCGACCTTCCTGCTCAGGGATTGGAACAATGTTTTGAATACCTATGGCGATAGTCCCTGCAGCTTCTGCTGAGGTAATGCCTGAAATTGAATCTTCAAAGGCAAAACAGTCCTCCGGTGCGAACCCTAGGAGTTCAGCAGCCTTTAGGTATGGCTCAGGATGAGGTTTACCTCGTAGCACATCATCGCCAGCCACGATGATGTCAAAAGCTGGGAAATCAATGGCATCAACCACCTGCTGGGCCATTCTGCGAAGAGACATGGTGACCAGAGCTGTTTTCACGTTGTGTTTCTTGAATCAAAAAGTAATTCTCTAGCCCCTGGTCGCCAAGGGATGATTTTCTGGAGTTGGCTTTGCACATCTGAGGTCAATCTAGTGACGATCTCCTGAGGCTCTAGATCTATATTCGCCTTGTCCTTGAAGAGTTTTGAGGACTCATCCAGACTCATGCCCACTACTGATAACCCATCCTCATGGGTCCAGGTTCCATTGTGTTCCTTAGCCAAAGCCTGCTCACTAGCCAACCAATATGGCTCAGAGTCGATTAGCGTACCGTCCATATCAAACAGGACAGCAAAGGAAGGAGAACGACCAAACATAATGCGAAAAGTCTAACTGCGTTCAATGAAATAGAGTTCTAACTAAGAGATTCCTTTGAAATGGTGGAAATTGAACGAGAACCAAAGCCCATTTAGCGGTCGAGTACTTATTGTCGCTCTAGACGGTTGGACCGACGCTGGAGCTTCTGCAAGCTCTGCTGCTAGTTACCTGCGCGAACGCATGAA
>RFNI01000021.1 GCA_009927245.1 Actinomycetota bacterium
AAAGGTCAGAAACTTCTACGGTATCGAAGAAGTAATTACGATGGTCGAGCTGGGTTCTTATCTGTGATTGGCCATGTTCTAGAGAAGGCAGGCTTGCCAACCATTCGATCTGGGCTCAAGTGCCGCACTATGTTGCTTCAATGCCATCGCCTAAGGCAACTCTTGCTTGATCAATGACCTTGAAATCATGTTGAACTTCTCTGTTGATCACAAGCCATTGCTAGATGCTGCATTTGAATGGGAAAGATCAGTTGATGACTTCGCTGAAGGTGATGAAGATCTCCAGAACTACATCACCGGTCTTGAGAAAGCTAGAGATGAATCTGAGGCAGAAGAACTCAACACAGATCAACTAGCTCTTGAGTTTGAGAAGTTCCTTCGTCAAAACGAAGGTGAATCTGGCACTGAGAAAAACTAGGCTGCTACTACCCCAAGGGTAAGAAGCACCAAGAGAGTTAGACCAACTAGCACTCGCCAGATTACAAACGGCAAGAAAGAGCCCTTAGCCAAATACTTCAGCAGTCCTGCAATTACCAGGTAACCAACAACGAATGATGTTGCTGTTGCAACAACCGTTCCGGCTAAAGCGTCCTGTTCTAGGTTTTGGTAACTCTGACTGAACTGCAGTAAACCACTTGCCAGTACTGCTGGTATTCCAATAAGAAAGCTGAACCTCGCAGCGCTTGCTCTATTGAAACCAGCAAATAAACCGAAGCTGATGCTGGCACCGGATCTTGAGACCCAGGAATCAAGGAAAGCATCTGACCTAAACCAAATCCAATAGCGCTCTTGGTGGTTAGTTGGTCAACCGACTTTGCTTTCGAACCAAGACGATCTGCAACGAGAAGCACTAGACCAAAGAAAATCAGCGTGAAGCTAATCACCCAGAGGTTTCTAACAGTGTCTTCAATGAAATGTCTAAACATCAGTCCTGCCACACCGACAGGGATCGAACCGATAAGCACATAGAGCGCCATTTTGAAATCTGCTGTTGCTCTAGCAGCTTTGTTGAAGAGTCCCGCGAAGAATGCTTTGACTAAACGAATAATGTCTTTGCCGAAGTAGAGAAGAACAGCTGCTTCTGTACCCAGTTGAATGGTTGCGATGAAGGCTGTAGTTGCCGAGTTTGTATCGGCAAGGCCAGGAACCTTCATGAGTTCAGAAACGATTTGAACGTGGGCACTGGAAGAAATAGGCAGGAATTCAGTTAGCCCCTGAACCATTCCAAGCACTATTGCTTGGAATAAATTCATGACCAGTCTTCGTCTTCCTCAACTAGCTCCATCGGCAAAATCTCTTCGTATTCATCTGAGAGGGCTTCCTCGTAGTCCAGGAATGCAGCCTTTAGATGCTCGTAAGTTGCTAGGACGGCAGGATCTTCGTTACCCCTGCCAGACGAGGCCGCTTCGAAATGTCTTTCGAGAGCTGCGACGAACTTGTTCAGTGCACTTCTAGCTTCGTTTGCCATAAGCCAAAACTACCCTTACTTACTAAAAAACGGCAGAGGCAAGACCAAATTCAATAACCGCTCTTTAGTAGTAACATTTAGAACTGTTACTCAAAAACCTTCAGTCCGGGTGGCGAAATGGTAGACGCGCTAGCTTGAGGTGTTAGTCCTCTCACGAGGGTAGGGGTTCAAGTCCCCTCTCGGACACGTAGTTTGAGACAGCTACCTTTATAGCCCCGGCTTCTTTTCGAAGTCGGGGCTATAACTTTTAATTCAAGTTGAAAAGTTAGACTTGACCCAATGTCTTCAAATCCACCAAATCCAAACGGGCTATCTGACGCCGCTTCATACTCACTTGAGGCTGCTCGTCGCATTTTGGCTGGCAAGAAACTCTTTGTGATGACCGGCGCTGGAATAAGCACTGATTCAGGAATCCCTGACTATCGCGGTGAAGGAAGAGTTGCTCGTCACCCTATGACCTATGACGTTTTTATGGGTTCCTTCGAGGCTAGACAGCGCTATTGGGCTAGAAGTTATGTTGGGTGGTCAAGAATTGCTCAAGCTAAACCAAACCAGGGCACTTTGCTCTAGCAACTGCAGAATCGCAAGG
>RFNI01000076.1 GCA_009927245.1 Actinomycetota bacterium
GGATGGCTTGCATCAAGAAGCAGGAAGTAAGGCTGTAGTTGATCTCCATGGTCGTCTGGACAGAGTTATCTGTCTGGGATGTAAGAAAGTCATTAGACGTTTCGAGATGGATGGGCTTTTGCAGGAACTCAATCCTGATATCACAAAAGACAATATGGTTGAGTTCACTCCTGATGGCGATGCTGAAATTGAGGGAACAGCTAACTTTCAAGTTCCTAACTGTCAGAGCTGCGATGGCATTCTGAAACCAGATGTAGTTTTCTTTGGTGAATCAGTTCCAGCACAGAGAGTTGAGCAGGCTTGAACCAATTGGCATCAGCTGATGCCATGCTTGTGGCAGGTTCTTCACTGACAGTGAACTCTGGATTTAGGTTTGCTAAACAGGCTGCTAAAACAGGTAAGCCACTGGTTATTGTAAATATCGGACCAACCAGAGGCGACAATTTGGCTATTGCCAAAATCGAAGCAAACACTTCCCTAGCTTTAGAAAGGCTACTCATTGACTGAGACTCACCTAGGTTTACTGCGTCACGGTCAAACTGATTGGAATATCGATTTACGTTTACAAGGTTCCAGTGACATCCCACTAAACGAAACAGGTATTCGACAAGCAGAGCTTGCGGCTAACTACTTAAACGCATCCGACTGGGATCTAGTGCTTTCCTCTCCCCTATCTAGAGCACATGACACCGCAAAGACTGTTGCGGCTGAACTAGGTTTGAATCTCGTTATTGTTCCAGAACTCATTGAAAGATCTTTTGGTGTTGCAGAAGGAATGAGTCACAGCGAGTGGCGCACGCTTTATGAATCTCACGCTGATATTCCAGGTATTGAATCCTTAGAGGATTTGCATTTTAGAAGTGAAGCACTACTTAGGTTGCTTGCCACTGAGTATGACGGCCAGAGGATTCTGGCTGTGTCACACGGCGCGCTAATTAGAACACTCATGAAAATTATTAGCGATGGTAGGTATCCATTAGATGGCGATCGTCTAGGAAATGTGTCTTTAAACCGTTTCACTTTCTCCGATGGCATTTGGAGCGTAAGTGACTATAACCCTGCTTCGCTATCTGATCTCACTAAAGAGCTTTAGCAGAGCATCAGCTGAGGAATCCCAGTTAAACTTCTTGGCTTGAGTCAATGAATCAACTGAAGCCTTCTCCCAAGTGCTTGTTTCTTCTAGTTCTTCTATACGCTTAGCGAATTCGACTGCATCATCTGCTTGAAAATACTTCCCTGCAATACCTGCAACCTCGTGGAAAATCTCTAGATCTGAAACAACAACTGGGGTTCCCTGTTGCATGGCTTCAACCAGAGGGATTCCAAAGCCCTCATCTTTGCTTGCTGTGACAAGTGCAAAAGAGTCTTGAAGCAAACTTTGATACTCAGAATCTGTTACTCCCCCGTGGAAGACAACCTTTGCGCCTAAGTTCTTCGCGAGATCTGCTAACTCGGCTTTTCTAGAAGCATCAATCTTGCTCAGCAAGTGAAGTTCGAACTCTGGAACTAAAGCTGCCCCTTTGATTAGAGTCTCAACGTTCTTGTATGGCATGAAAGAGCCGATGTATAGAAGCTTTCGGCTAGTAGGGAATGTTCGTGAAGTTGAAGCTGGTGTGCCTGGTGCGGCGTTATAAACAACACCAACTTCACGTTTGGTTAGCTTGTTTAGCTCAATTAGTTTCTTCGTAGTCTCTGAGACTGTGGCAATTGCATCTGCTCTGTTCAGTAGAAGTTTCTGAGGCAGGTAGGACAGGTGATACAAACGCCAAATCAGCTGAACCAGCACGTTTAGATCTTGTGGTGGTTTTCTGTGGCGATAGTAGATCAGGTCATGAAGAGTCAGAACTAGCTTGTACTTTCTGCCAGCGGTTCCCATGATCTGCATAGGTGAGAAAACATGAGTTGCACCAAGTTTGTTGAGCTTTCGAGCTATGGCAAACTCGGAGACCGACTGAGGGTTATTTAGTAAAACGAATTCAACGCCTTCAGGTAGATGCTCTAGTTGTCTTAGGTCGTAGATGATTGCAACTACTTTGACCTTCTGAGAAAGCGCTTTGATGAGTTCAACAGAAAACCTTGAGATGCCATCGTGGTGGTCAAGACGGATGAACCTAGCATCGAAGTGAAGTCTCTCCATGGCTAATCGAGTTCACTAATGAAGGTGCTAATCACATCTACTGTCTCTTGAGCGGCTTCGTAGTGCACTAGGTGACCACAGTTCTTGATGACGTGAACACTCGACTTAGGCATTCTCTTAGCAATTTCTTGGACTGCTGAAACAGGAGTGATTTCATCCATATCTGCAGCCACCAAAAGTATTGGTTTCTTGATTGAAGAAATGTACGGCTGAAGTGTGTTCGAGATGGATGCGATGTATGACTGCCAAACCACATCTGAGTTAGCAAAACTGTTGAAGTAGTGACTGTGTTGAAGTTTGATCCAAGAACGCAATTCTTTGTCTTGAGATTTTGTGGTGTAACTACTCATTGAATCAACAAGCAATCTAGTCTTCAACATTCGAAGTCCTAGGTTCTGTGGAATCACGTGTGCTATCCAATAGAAAGTTTTCACAAACTGCATCAAGAACCAAGAGAGACCTTTGGTGACTCCTCCTGCAACAGGGTTGATGCAGACAAGTGCTTTGCTGAACTTGTATTTAGATTCCGCACCCGAAACGATAAGTGTTCCAAATGAGTGCCCGATCGCTATCGGCTGATCTAGATTAACAGCCTTGAGAAATTCATTGAACCATTCGATGTAGTTCTCGAGAGTGTGCTTTGCCTTCAATGGAGCTGATGTTCCAAAACCTGGAAGATCAGGAGCGTAAATGTTGAACTGGCTTAGTCCACCAGCAAAAGACTCGAGCCCCTTATGGGTGCCACGATAGCCATGAAGTAAAACGATATTTTGAGGCTTCTCTTTTTTGGCAACCTGCGCTGGGTAAAACCAGTAATCGCAAGGAACCCCGTTGACCTCAACGGTTCGCTTGGTAGCGCGAGACTCAGCTAATTCCATTAGCTCCGCAGCGGTACTCATCATCAATCCTCAGTAGGTTTCAATACTTAGACAAGTCTAATCAGCGACTGTTTCTAATAGGCTTTGTCCATGGTCGCTACTAGTCTTTGAGGGTGAATGAAAATACATCAAAGCTTGAGCTCCCTTCTTGGTTAGACACGATTGCCGTCTTCGACACCGAAACCACTGGATTAAACCTTCGTGAAGACCGCATTGTTACCGCTTCTATCCAGAGACTGAATGCCAATGGAGATGTTCTAGCTGGCGGCAAAGACTGGGTAATCAACCCGGGTATCCCAATCCCAGAGATTGCTAGCAAGGTGCATGGTTACTACGACAAAGATGTAGTGGACTCCCCTGCCGCAGCCATTGCCATTCCAGAGATTCTTGATGCGATCAACGCATGCTTTGCCGAAGGTATTCCAGTGCTGGCATACAACGCTGCCTACGACTTCACCATCCTGCATTACGAGGCAGTTCGATACGGTCTACACCCAGTTGAATTCGGAACTGTGATTGATCCCCTGGTTATCGATAAGACCATCGACAAATACCGCAAGGGAAAGAGAACTCTTGGCGCAGCAGCTGAGCGTTACAGCGTAACTTTGGACAATGCACACACAGCAAAAGACGATGCAATTGCTGCCGGGCACGTAGGTTTAGCCATGCTTCGATACTTCAAGGCTCAGGCTCAGCCAGTTGTTCCATTCCCATCTTCAATGCAAGAACTTCACGATCTTCAAGCCAAGTGGGCTGATGAGATTGAAGCTAGTTACGCTAAGTGGCGTCAGACCGATGTCCCTGATTACAAGCCGCTATTTGGCTGGCCGGTAAAGAACTTCGGTTAAAACAAAAATGGACTCCAGTTGGAGTCCATTTTCTTTGTGACCAGAAACTAGTTCTTTTCACCAAACTTCTTGTAACGAGCGTTGAAGCGCTCAACACGACCTGCTGAGTCCATGATTCTCTGCTTACCTGTGTAGAACGGGTGAGATTCAGATGAGATTTCAACATCGAATACTGGGTAGGTGTTACCGTCTTCCCACTCGATGGTCTTGTTGCTGGTGACTGTTGAACGAGTCAAGAATGCAACGCCAGAAGCTAGGTCACGGAAAACCACTGCCTCATACTTTGGGTGGATGTCAGCCTTCATAGGAAAATCTTTCAATTCAAATGGGATTTAGTGCTCTACGCACCAGTTAGAAACTATACCAGAGTGTTGGCTGGTTAGCCAGAGCCTACTTGGCTCTAACCGCAAACCGTCCACCTAAGAAGACCACTTCTAGAGGAATTCCGTAGGCCTCGCTAAGTTTTTCGGTGGTTAGAGTCTGGGTTATTGGGCCCAAAGCCGAGATTTGGCCGTCTTTCAGGATCAGAGCGTGGGTAAACCCAGTTGGGATCTCTTCCAGGTGGTGAGTCACCATGATGATGGCTGGAGCTTCTGGATGTGAGGCGTATCCCCCAAGAATCTTGATGGTTGCTTCCCTTGACCCAATATCTAAGCTGGCAACTGGTTCATCTAGTAGAAGAAGTTCTGGGTCAGGCATAACGGCTCTAGCGATCTGAACTCGTTTACGTTCACCATCGCTCAGTGTTCCAAATGGTCTATCGGCATGCTCAGCTAGGTGCCATTCCCCTAGAACTCTCTTGGCGCGCTTGATATCGACTTCTTCGTAGGTCTCTTTAAACCTGCCGGTAATTGCATAACTGGCTGTCATAACCGCATCCAGCACTGGCTCTGAGTTAGGAATGCGATTAGCAACAGCTGTTGAGGCGAAACCAATTCTGGTTCTTAGATCAAAGACATTTACCTCGCCCAGAGTTTTACCTAAAACTTGAGCGTTACCCTGGCTTGGTTGCAGATGGGTACCAGCAACTCTCAGCAAAGTTGTCTTACCGGCACCGTTAGGGCCGACGATTACCCAACGTTCGTTTGGCTTTACCTGCCAGGTAATGTTCTGGAGGATGGTTTTGCCACCACGGGTGACAGACACGTTGTCAAAATTGAGAACTTCGTTCATAGTTTTTTAGCCTAGGCGAGAAAAGCCGAACCTTTTGCTAGACACTCAAGGACTTAAACGAACCGAACGCTCTTGGATTACTTATATAGTTTGTTTATGACTAAAGACAACTCAAGAGCCAGGATGCTCGTTGTCTTTGATGTTGACTCAACCCTCATTCAAGATGAAGTCATCGAACTACTGGCAGATCATGCTGGTAAGCGTGCAGAGGTCGAAGCAGTAACAGAACGGGCGATGGCCGGCGAACTTGATTTTGAGGGAAGCCTTCGAGCTAGAGTCATCACCCTCAAGGGACTCTCAAAATCAGTAATAGATGAGACTCTAGCGAGAATTCAACTAACCGATGGCGCCCTGGAAGTCATCGAATATATCCACAGCATTGGTGGTAAAGCTGGTGCTGTTTCTGGAGGCTTTGTCGAGCTGCTTTCGCCACTTGCTAAGAGACTGAACTTAGATTTCTACAGAGCTAA
>RFNI01000149.1 GCA_009927245.1 Actinomycetota bacterium
GCTTCCAAAAGGTGAACCAGCACCTCAAGACGGCTTACTTCCTGAGCAAGCAAAGCTAAACGCAGATGCTCGCACCTTCCATGCTTACGTTCACGTTCCCTTCTGCAGAGTCCGTTGTGGTTACTGTGACTTCAATACATACACAGCCCAAGAGATCGGTTCTTCATCACAAAGCAGTTTCTCTAAGACCTAAACGCTGAAATTGAATTTTCAACCATTGTTCTTGAGAAGTCAGGTGTTCCAGCTCGAAAGCTAACGACGGTGTTCTTTGGTGGGGGAACTCCAACTCTTCTTCCAGCAGAAGATTTGGTAGCAATGCTTGAAAAACTGAAGGACTCCTTTGGCTTAGCTACAGATGCCGAGGTGACAACGGAGGCAAACCCTGACTCTGTCGATGAGGAATATTTCGCAAAGCTAAAAGCAGCAGGGTTTAATCGAGTATCTGTCGGCATGCAGTCTGCTGTTCCTCATGTCCTCCAAGTTCTAGAAAGAACTCACAATCCTGAGAACGTAGCTAAAGCTGTTCTTGCAGCTAAAGCAGCTGGCTTGCAGACCAGTGTTGACCTGATTTATGGAACCCCAACCGAATCCCTTGAGGATTGGGTTCAATCATTAGAGCAGGCAATTGCTTTGAACACTGACCATGTCAGCGCATACTCGCTGATTGTTGAACCCGGAACAAAACTTGCAAGGCAAATCAAGTCAGGTGAAGTTGGGTCTCCAGATGAAGAATTGCATGCTGAGATGTATGAGGTTGCTGAAGTACTTTTGACTAGAGCGGGGTTCAGCAATTATGAAGTGAGCAACTGGTCAAAGAATGTTGAAACCAGATCTCGTCACAACATTGCTTATTGGAAGTCGATGGACTGGTGGGGTTATGGTCCTGGTGCTCACAGCCACGTCGGGGGAGTCAGATGGTGGAATGTAAAGAACCCATCTGCATACACAGATCGTATTGTTGCCAATCTCTCACCGGCCCTTGAACGTGAACTAGTTGATGAAGAAAACCGAGACATCGAAAGAGTAATGCTTGAGGCCAGGCTCTCTGACGGCATGGAATTGACTTGGTTGAAGAGTAAGGGCTTTGCCACTGCTGAAACCATCTCTACTCTCATTGCAGAAGGTCTAATCGATGGAACAGCAGTATTTTCAGGAACCTTGAAGTTGACTCTCAGGGGAAGACTTTTAGCCGATTATGTCGTTAGAAAACTGCTCGGTTAGACCAAAATAGTAATAACAAAGATAAAGGGGTTCCCAAATGGCTTTTTGTGCGGCTTGTCAGATTGAAGTTGCTAACGCTAAATTCTGTACTACTTGCGGTAGACAGTTAGTAGATGCTTCAGCACCAGCTGAGTCACAGGTTTCAACACCTGCAGCAACCAGTTCAAAGAATCTAGCAATGTGGGCTCATTTGGCACCACTGTTGGCAGTTGTCGCTGGTTTCCTAACTGCGGGAATCATTTGGATACTGTTGTGGCTTCCTGGAGTGCTTATCCGTCAGTCAGCCAGCGCTACCGATTTTGATCGCAGACACGCAACCGAGTCTTTGAACTTCCAGTTGAGCCTGCTACTGTACATTGCAGCCGGAACTGTTTTCAGCATCATCACAATTGGCATAGGCCTATTGATTGCAGGTCCAGCTCTTATTGGACTTGCAATTGCAGCTCTTGTATTCAACATCATGGCTATTTCTGCAGCCAATGCTGGCCGAGAGTATCGCTACCCACTAACTATTAGATTTGTGAAGTAAAGATAGAGATCAAAGGGGGAAGAATGCCAGTTTGCTTAACCTGTCAATTAGAAGTTCCAGAGAGTCAGTTCTGTAATAACTGCGGTAGACCACTTGCCGCAGAGGTTAGAACAACTGTTGGTAGTAATCGAGCTTCATTTGTGCACTGGGGCCCTTTAGCTCTAGCAGCGAGCGCTCTTTTACTGCAACAAGCATTTCCTGGGGAATACTGGGCTAATTTGACCCAGTCGACCTTCTTATTAGGGCTCCTTCTCTCCATATTTCCGCTATTACTTCTTTGGGTACCTGGACTCATTATCTTGGTGAGTGCGAAATCAAGTGAGTTCGACAAAGCTCACGCCAAAGCGTCTTTGAATAATCAAATCAGCCTCTTCATATACATCTCGATCATTATGGCTTTGTTTGTTGGTACGACCTTCAATGCGTTTGCAACAGGTATGCCATTCGGAAATGCAGGTCCCTGGCTTGTGCTGCTAGTTGGATTGCTGCTTTTGAGTGTTGCTGGAATCTGTGCTCTAGTATTTAGCATTCTTGGAGCTGCAGCAGCTGGAAGTGGAAAACTTTACAAGTATCCGCTTTCCATTAGATTCTTGAAGTAAACAAAACAAACAAGGGGGAAACATGGCTTACTGTCCAAAATGCGCAACAGAAGTTGAATCAACAAAGTTCTGCACCACTTGTGGATCGAACGTTCTGGGTAGTTCTGCTGAAGCTAGTTCTCTACAGCCAATCACCAAGAGTAAGAAAGCGATGTGGGTGCACCTAACCCCGCTGATGCTGCTTGTGCTAGCCCCGGTATCAATTGGCATAACAGCACTCTTTCTGTGGCTGCCTGCTCTCATTATTCGAAAGACTTCAGATAAAGACTCGTTAGAGAATAGGCACGCTAAAAGTGCTTTGAACTACCACCTGAGCACAGTGGTTTTCGTTCTTGGAAGCTTAGTTGTCCTGGGTTTAATAGGTCTTCTAGTTTCTCTAGCTGGAGGAGGCACTGCTCTAATCTTGATAATCCCGATTGCGGGCTTTGGAATACTCACCATAGGGGGTATCGCTCTGCGTTCATACATCAGTGGATCTATCGCTGGAGCTAGAGGCAAAGAATATAGCTATCCGATAACTTACGCATTCGTGAAGTAATATTGGCACTCTAGGGATAAGAGTGCTAACGCTCTTATCTGGTTCCTGTTATCTGGAGTGGTAATGATTTCTGTTCGCAATCTTGCTGTGCTTAGAGCCATCATTGAGGACTTCATTGCGACCAATGAACCTGTTGCCTCTAAGTCTCTGGTTGAGAGACACAACTTCGGAGTTTCTAGCGCAACCATTAGAAATGACATGGCTGCCCTTGAAGAAGAGGGATACATCACAGC
>RFNI01000176.1 GCA_009927245.1 Actinomycetota bacterium
CCAATTGATCCGTAGACAGCCTGAACTGTTGCCACATCGCTCACATTAACTGTGAAGACAGCAAGTGTGCCAGCTTGGATCTGCCTGACCACCGTCGGAAGAGGTCCAAACTCCGGACCTTTGCTGTCTAAACTGCAGGCGTCAAGCCTCACATCTGCTGAATCGGCGTTGCACAGGTCATTACCTGCACCGGTGGTAATGGTGTCTTTGCCTTTGCCACCATCGATGAGGTCAGCTCCGTTACCGGCTGAGATGGTATCTGCTTCAGCTCCACCTTGGAGAAGGTCAATGCCATTGCCTCCGGTGACCTTGTCCTTACCTGCATCACCGGATAATTTATCTTCGCCATCGCCACCCTCGATGGTGTCGTTTCCAGCTTCGCCGTAAATAGTGTCTTTGCCTAAGCCACCAAGAATACGATCGTTACCTGGACCACCGTAAACAGTGTCATTGCCGCCAAGCCCGTTGATAACGTCATTGCCATCTCCAGCACAGATATAGTCATCACCTGGAGTCCCAGTTATTCGATCAGCTGAAGCTGTTCCAGAAATTGTGCACGCAGGAAGGGAGAGGGAATAGCTAGCATTAGGGAAACTAGTTGCAAACAGAGTCACTAGGGCAACGATGACTAATCTCTTGCGGTTCATTCCGAGTCTCCATTTCTCAAGCTTTAGATAAATATAGTGGAGTATTAGCCACTTAACACCGCGGGTTCGTTGAATTCTGGAAACTCTCAGGCTATTGAAATCGCTTTCACGACCAGCGTCGAAGGGACTGTAAAGAGCTACCTATTCAGGTCACGACGAACTACATCTTTTTTAGGCATTGGAGAATAATCGTATGCCTGATGCAAACAACTTCTCTCCAGCACGCCGTGGTCAAAAGAAGAAACCATTGAGGTTCGTTCTAGACTTTGGATTCAACCCCAGCTACTTAGTTTTACTGTTCTAAACTTGTCTCAAAGCAAGTGTCGCATCCAACTATCGATTGTGTGATTGAGAACTCTATGACTAACATCCGAGGAACCCTGATCGGTGTCTATAACGCTGACGGCGGGCTCCGTGGCGAACTTGCTTACGTCTTTGGACACCTAATTGGTGTTAGAAGTTGTAGCCTCTGTGACATCTCGCACTCACCGATTAAGAAGAAGGCTTCCTTCAAAGAACTCGAACAGCACATGTTGACAGAGCACGGAATTGTTGTTCGGATGATCCATCTAAACGAACGCAACGAACGTGAGAAAAAGGCATCCGAAGGCCGTGAGCCTTGCATGCTTCTGGAGTATCCAGACCAGTCAATTTCTATGTTCTTAGACTCAACAGACCTAAAGGCGCTCTCTGGCAAAGTCAGTTCTCTAAAGAAGTTGATTCTTACCAGACTGGACATGTATCTCTAGAAGAAAAGCTGAAACCCCCGCTACTTACTAGTCGCGAGGGTTTCATTCTTGGTAGGCCCCGTCGGGATCGAACCGACGACCCACGGATTAAAAGTCCGTTGCTCTAACCAACTGAGCTAGAGGCCCTAATCTGCTTTTGGCAGAAATACTATTCTAACTTTTTACTGAGCCACTATTTCTCAGTGAAGGCAATAGTTGCCTGAACAGCCCGTTTCCAAGCCGAATAACCAGCCTCTGAATCGTTTTGCTTAGTGAATGACACTTCGATTGGGTTCAGTTCCTTGAGTTCTTCTAGGCTCTTCCAGATACCAACTCCAAGACCGGCAAGGTATGCAGCACCTAAGGCAGTGGAGTCAATGTTGACTGGTCGCTCGATTCTGGCATCCAGTTGATCAGCTTGAATCTGGAGCATTAGGTTGTTCTCTGCAGCTCCGCCATCAACTCTCAGATGCGAGAGTTTTATTCCAGTTGATGCCATTGCTTCAAAGATGTCTCTGACCTGGAAGGCGAGTGCTTCAAGAGTCGCTCTTGCAATATGAGCTTTACTGGTTCCCCTGGTCAGCCCCAGTAGTGCTCCTCTTGCATCTGGTTTCCAGTAAGGAGCACCGAGACCAGTCAGAGCCGGAACAAAGACAACTCCGGCACTATCTGGAACAGAAGTTGCAAGGTCTTCAACTTCCTTTGAATGAGCAAAGAGTTGTAATTCGTCTCTGAGCCATTGGACTGCAGCTCCTGCCACAAAAACAGAACCTTCACTTGCGTATGTTCTAACTCCATTTAGTTGCCAAGCAACTGTGGTGATTAGACCGTTGGTTTGAACAACAGGAGTGTTACCGATGTTCTGCAGAATGAATGCACCGGTTCCGTATGTGCACTTAGCTCCGCCAACCTGGAACTGGGTTTGACCAAAGAGTGCAGCCTGTTGATCCCCAGCTATTCCAGAAATAGGAATAGCTAAGCCAAAGAAAGATTCAGGATCGGTTCTTGCAAGTTCACCGCTGGAATTAACGATGGTTGGTAGTGCCTCCAGTGGAATCTCGAATAGGTCTGCAAGTTCTTTTGACCAGGTGCCAGTGTGAATGTCATACAGCTGAGTTCTAGACGCATTGGAAGCGTCAGTGATGTGAGTTCCATTAGTTGCTCTAGCAATTACGTACGAGTCGATAGTTCCAACAAGAGTTTTGCCTGCAATGACTTCATTCCAGATTTCAGGTTCGTGTTTAGCTATCCAGCGAAGCTTTGCTGCGCTGAAGTATGGGTCGAGGGGAAGACCGGTTAGAGCTCGAACTTTTGAGTATGTTGGGTGATTCTCTAGGTCTATGAGAATCTCTGTTGTTCTGCGGTCCTGCCAAACAATTGCATTTCTAGGGGAGCGGAGAGTTTCTCTATCCCAGAGACCAATGGTTTCTCTTTGGTTAGTAATACCAAGTGCTTTGAAGTCTTTACCGACTTTGTCAATTACCTGTTGAACGGAAGATAGAACTGCTGACCAGATCTCTTCTAGATTGTGTTCAACCCAACCCGGTTGAGGAAAGTGCTGCGGGAACTCTTGATAACCTCTGGCAATGATTTCGCCTTGATCATTAACAGCGATTGCTGTTACCCCTGTGGTTCCTGAGTCAATGGCGAGAATCATTAGTGAGCCATCGGTTCGTAGATAACTTCTTCTGGGGTGCTGTCTTTCCTTGGCCACTCGATTAGGAGCATTGCTGCAAGCATTAGCAAGCCACCAAGGATTACCTGAAGTGAGAGAACCTCTTGACCAACAGCAACAGATGTCAGAGCTGCAAAGACAACTTCCATAGTCAATATGATGGCAACTCTCGAAGCATCCATGATGGATTGAGCCCAGGTTTGAATAAAGAAAGCCAATGCTGTTGCAAAGACAGCGGTGAAGATAATGGCGAACCAAACCTCGCCATCAAGCGGAGCCTGAATACCATCTGGTGCTGCTCCTATCCAACAAATGACTGCAACTGTGGCTAGTTGAATAACGGTCAGTGCATAGACATCTTTACCAGGAGACCATTTACCAAGACCTACGATGTGAGCTGCAAAGCCAAGAGCACAGAGAATGGTCCAGATCTGACCGAAGTCAAAGGAGGCATCTTTGATGGTGATAAAACCTAAGCCCACTGTTGCAAGGATCGCTCCAATAGCGACGATCCCTCTCGGCTTCTTCTTGAAGATTACCCAGACCAGGATTGGGGTCAAAATTACGTATAGTCCAGTCACAAAGCTAGTAATGGCGGCAGTTGAAAGCACAAGGCCAATGGTTTGGGTTACGTATGAGAATCCAAGGATTGCTCCTAGTACGACTCCATAAATAAGAGTCGGGCCTTTGAAGGCTTTTAGAACACTTGGCTTGAAGGCAATCATTAGAAGAGCTGCAATAGTGAATCTAATGGCTAGGAAATCGAAGATTGGAATCTTTTCCATGGCCGGCTTCATCACGACAAATGAAGCACCCCAGGCGATGGTTACCACCAGTAAGGCGGCAACGCCTAGACCATTTCGTTTCACCAAACTAGTCTATTTGCCGCGCTTGATACGAGTGCCGTGGGCAACGTGCTTGACCATGCTTGGGAATACCAGTCCGTGCATAGGGAATACGGTCCACCAGTAGATGTGTCCAAGTAATCCTCTAGGAGCAAAGATTGCTCGTTGGGTAACCTTAGTGCCACCGTCTTTAGTTTCTTCAGCTTTGAATTCCAACCAAGCAAGTCCTGGCATCTTCATTTCTGCTCTTAGACGAAGCAGGTGTGGTCGATCTAAAGCTTCAACTCTCCAGAAATCTAGTGCTTCACCTTCGAGGAGGAAGTATGGATCTCTTCTACCTCTTCTAAGCCCAACACCACCGACTAGGCGATCTTGTAGTCCTCTAAGTTCCCAAGCCCAAGTAGCGGTCGAGTAACCGTTGTCTCCACCGATGGATTCGATTCTCTTCCAAACAGTTTCAATCGGGTCTTTAGTGGTCTCAGTTCTAATGTCTGTGTATAGCGAACCACCAGCCCACTTAGGGTCTGTTGGAAGCGGTTCGCTAGGAGAACCTGGCAGTGAAGCATTGCTCCAACGAGTTTCTACGTTTGCATCTTTGATCCTGGTTAGAGCTAGTGAAACAGCACGCTTAAAAGTGGTTAGCCCTGCCGGAGGATCTGGAATGAATTCTTTGATGCTCTCATCTTTTGCAACAACTTCATTTCTAAGGCTGTCGATGAGTCTTCTTGCCAAGGTAATTGGAACTGGTGTGACTAGCCCTACCCAACCACTTGAGAGTCTTGGGGTTAGTACTGGCAAAGGAAGGATGTGACGTTTACGAAGACCAGCTGCCTCGGCATACTGAATCATCATTTCCTTATATGTGAATACTTCTGGTCCACCGATATCGAAGTATCGGTTCAGTTCTTGCTTCACACCGGCAGCACCAACTAGATATCTCAAGACATCTCTAACCGCAATCGGTTGGATACGAACGTTTACCCACTTAGGAGTAATCATCACTGGAATACGTTCGGTTAGGTAGCGAAGCATCTCAAAAGATGCAGAGCCTGAACCGATTACTACACCGGCTCTAAGTTCAATTGTTGGAACTCCTGAAGCTCTAAGAATCTCACCAGTTTCTGCTCTGGAGGATAGGTGCGGTGATAGCTCTGCCTTCTCCTCAGCCATTCCACCTAGGTAAATTATTCGGCTAACTCCTGCTTCTTTGGCACATTCTCCAAAGGTTCTTGCCCAGTCCTTTTCCAATTGCACGAAATCATCAGCAACCATGAGTGCGTGAAGAAGATAGTAAGCGACATCGACACCGGCAACGGCCTTAGCCAGAGCAGATCTATCGTTTGCATCACCTTCAACAATCTCAACCTTAGAGAACCATGGGTAACTGGTGAGGCGTTCGGCATGCCTAGCAAACACACGAACTCGGTAACCGTGCTGAAGTAGTTCTCGAACTAAGCGACCACCGATGTATCCGGTAGCACCAGTTACTAAGCAGAGCGCTGGTAGACCATCTTTGCTTAAAGCTAGAGGTAAACCCTGAGTCACTTCATCTCGCATTTAGGCCACCTGAGACTTAATACCGTCGACGGTAAATCTGTAGATTGGTTTCTTTTCACCTGCGGTAACAAGGAAGTCCAACTTGTTTTCAAATGGTGCTACTGGGCAAGTTGCGAAATCGGTGTATGAGCAAGGGAAGTTACCTGCAAAGTTGAAATCTAAGATATATGAACCATCTGCTTGTGCATACGCTGTAACAGATCGTCCTGTTCCATAGGTAATAGCGCCACTGGTTGCATCTTTGAAATAGATGGTGACATCTTCTGTTCCTGCTTTATCAAAAGCAGTTAGCTTGTATTTCTTACCTTCGAACTCAAAGCTAAGTGCACCAGGTGAAACATAAGCATGTGTCATACCTTCAACAACTGAACCAACTACTACTTCACTTGGAACTGAAGACTTCTCTAGTTGTGCGTGAATACGGAACTTCTCGTCGTAGTCAAAAGTCAGAACTGATTCGAAGCTCTTAAGCATTTGAGAATTTGGATCTCTGGGGCGGACAACAAGCTGACCTGCTCTAGAAGCAAGTTCAACTTTGATTCCATCAAAATCAAATGTCATCTCAGATCTAGGTTCAATAGCCCAGGCGTGGTCTCCTGTGTTTGATTCTTTGACGTGAACGGTGTCACCGTCAGCCCACCAGGAACCTGAAAGACCGGTTATCTCCTGTGGCTCATTGGTCAGCCAACAAGATTTGTAATTGAAAGGAAACCAGATGGGTTAGCGAAAATCTTGTTTCTAGAGTCAACCCAATCAGACCAAGTTTGAAGAATATTGTTCATTGGAAAAGACTAATCCTCAAATAGGGGGACTTGGCTCTCTATTCCAACAATTGACGGTCCTGCTCCCGGACGCTTAGCCAAATGGACTACATACAGCTCACCAGGCTTCATAGTCTGGGCTTGCTTCAGCAGTTCTTTCTGCTCCTCATCGGCAAAAGCCCCAATTGCTTTCAAGATTGTCGGTAGGGCTGGTCGATGGCTACAAATCACCAAGCCACCGTTTTTCCTAGCGAATTTCTCAACTAACTTTCGAGCTCTCCTCGGGCTTAGCTTCTCGCCGCGTTCGCTTAGGAGAGTTCGCTTCACAAGACGCACGCTGTTGTGCTCAATGAATGGAGACACTGTCTCTATGCATCTCTTCCAACGACTGGTTAGAACAGTCTTAGGCCCATAGGCAGCAAGGATATTGGTAAGTGCTGCTGCTTGCACTCTTCCAATTGGAAGTAATGGTCTAGTTGATTCGCCTCTGACCCAGTTTGCTCGAGGTGTTGCCTTCGCATGCCTGAGAACAATTAGGGGCTTGGTTTCAAGCTGGTCGTTAGAGTCCAATACCTGCAGCGTCTTTAGTGGATCAACATCATGCTTATAAGTCAGTTTCTTCTTCGCATCTGGGAGAGTGAACCACTCTAAAGAGCCAACTTCTTCATCTGGAACAAAGTTCTGCTGAGCTAAAGCTTTGTCTGTTACTTCAGCAGCCCAGTAGTGAACAATCTTGCGTTGGCCATTATCTAGCTTGTATTCGATTTCTTGAAGCTTTACTCCTAGGCAAACCTTTAGGCCAGTCTCTTCATGTATTTCACGAACAGCAGCTTCACTGATTGATTCGCCCTTGTCGAGCTTTCCTTTAGGCCAGCTCCAGTCATCGTATCGATCACGGTGAATAAGCAATACCTTGAGCACGCCATTCTCTCGGCGCCAAAGCAGAGCGCCAGCAGCTTGAACAATCATTAAATCGTTCCGGCTTTCTTAGCTAGAACAGACTTCATGATCTGGTCTTGAACATCGATGTATTCAGTAGTTGCGATCTTGCCGCCATTCTTGAGCCAGACACCTTCTGGTGCAAGATGCCAAGAGTGGGAAGTATCTGACATACCAAGGGCAAAGAGATTCTTCATCTCAGCTAGGTGATCTGCTTGTCTTAGTCGAACAAGAGTTTCAACTCTTCTGTCTAGGTTTCTGTGCATCATGTCAGCGGAGCCGATATAAACAATCGCGTCTCCAGCATTATCAAAACGGAAGACACGTGAGTGTTCTAGATATCTACCTAAGACAGAACGAACCTTGATGGTTTCACTTAAACCTGGAACGCCAGGACGAAGAGCACACATACCTCTAACCAAGATGTCAATTGGAACACCAGCTTGAGATGCACGATAGAGCGAATCAATAATCTGTTCATCAACCAGTGAGTTCAACTTGATCTGGATGCCTGAAGACTTCCCTGCAATAGCATTAGCGGCTTCTGCATCAATCAGCTGGGTTAGACCATGTCTTACTCCAACAGGAGACACAAGCAGTTCTTTAAACGAGAGATCTTCAGCGTAGGCAGATAGACGGTTGAAGAGCTTGGCAACGTCTTCACCAACTTCGTCGCGACTGGTTAGTAGTCCGT
Organism: Actinomycetota bacterium; assembly: GCA_009927245.1. Lineage (GTDB taxonomy): Bacteria > Actinomycetota > Actinomycetes > Actinomycetales > Microbacteriaceae > Rhodoluna. Next base: position 7,847 of record RFNI01000176.1, read on the forward strand.
AGTCCTCGTAGAATCTTGCAGTCTTAGGGTTGTAGTTACCGGTACCAATGTGGCAGTAACGCTTGAGCTTGCCTTCTTCTTGGCGGATAACCAAAGCCAACTTACAGTGGGTCTTTAGTCCAACGATTCCGTAGACCACGTGAACACCAGCCTGCTCTAGCTTTCTAGCCCAACCGATGTTGTTCTCTTCATCAAAGCGAGCCTTGATTTCAACTAGAACTAGAACCTGCTTACCAGCGCGGCAGCGCTGATAAGCGCATCAATAATCGGGGAGTCACCGCTGGTGCGATACAGAGTCTGCTTGATAGCAAAGACCTTAGGGTCTGTTGCTGCCTGCTCGATGAAAGCCTGCACACTGGTTGAGAAGGATTCGTAAGGGTGGTGCAAAAGCACATCACGCTGGCGCATTGCACTGAAGATGCTTCGACCTTCATCATTCGCTACCTGTAATTGACGGTTAGTGATGATGCTGTGTGAAGGGTAGTGAAGCTCAGGTCGCTTCATGAATGCGATATCGCTCAAACCGGTTAGATCTAGTGGGCCTTCAAGAGAGTAAACATCTTCAGATTCAATGTCTAGTTCTTCTTTTAGGAGATCTAGAACCTCAGAGTCGATGGTGCTTGAAACTTCTAGACGAACAGCAGGACCGAATCTTCTTCTCTTTAGTTCTTCTTCTAGAGCTTTAAGTAGGTTCTCTGCTTCATCTTCATCAACATCAAGATCTTCGTTACGGGTAACGCGGAAGGTGTGGTGCTGAAGAACTTCCATTCCCTCGAAGAGTGAACCTAGGTGTTCACCGATGATTTCTTCTAGTGTTACAAACTTCACACCAGAACTAGCTCCTGGGACTCTAACGAATCTAGGAAGTGTCGGTGGAACCTTGATACGAGCAAATAGTTTGTCTTCATTTTCTGGATGTCTGACCATAACGGC